>JAHBAD010000107.1 GCA_018385395.1 Treponema sp. | reverse complement strand
CCATAAAGGAGAACTCAAATGAGTAAAATTATCAACGGTGAATCAATTCCGAATATGCCATGGCAGGATAAACCTGCCGGATGGAATCTTCCAGTGTGGAGATACAGTGCAAACCCTGTAATTGGACGAAATCCTTTTCCAGGTATGGGACGCATCTATAATTCAGCAGTAGTACCATGGAAAGGAGCTTTCAAAGGGGTATTCCGCTGCGAAGACTACACAGCCCGCCCATTCCTTTATGTCGGCGATTCGCCTGACGGAATCAACTGGACTTTCCAGAAAGAAAAAATCCACATGAAAGATGAAAATGGAAATCCTTGGGATCCTTACTATGCCTATGACCCACGTTGTATCAAAATTGATGACACATACTACATTATGTGGTGCGGTGACTTCGACGGCGCTGCAATCTGTATGGCAAAAACAAAAGATTTTGTTGAATTCACTCGTATGGAAAATCCAACACTTCCATTCAACAGAAACGGAGTTCTTTTCCCACGCAAAGTAAATGACAAATATATCATGCTCTCACGCCCTTCTGATTCAGGACATACTCCTTTTGGTGATGTTCTTCTTTCACAGTCACCAGACCTTAAATACTGGGGAGAACACCGCCTTGTAATGCAGCGCGGAGGTTCTGCATGGTGGCAGGGAGTTAAGATCGGAACAGGTCCTGCTCCAATCGAAATTGATGAAGGATGGCTGGTATTCTATCACGGAGTTGCAACAACATGTGATGGATATGTATATTCATTCTCTGCTGCAATTCTTGACCGCGACTGTCCTTCTAAGGTTCTTTACCGTTCAGGCGCTTACATGCTTACTCCAGAAGAACCATACGAAACAACAGGATTCGTTCCAAACGTTGCATTCCCTGTTGCTGCCCTTGCAGACCAGGACACTGGCCGCATCGCAATTTACTACGGCTGTGCAGACACAGTTGTCGGACTTTGTTTCACAACTGTAGATGAAACAGTTGCTTTCATTAAAGAACACAATGAGCTTGTTGGAAATGACGGTAACGAAGGAAAATTCTAGGATATAAAAAATCCCCAATTCAAAAACACTAAAAATAAGGGCAGACCATGAATGGAATGCCCTATTTTTTTAGTGTGTCGTTTCAGATAAAATTAATTAACAAAAACACAATAAAAAAATAGGAAACAAACAGAATGATCACCTTCAATGAAAACTATCAGATTTTTTCGCTGGAAACTAAAAACAGCACTTATTCAATAAAAATTGACAACGGATTTCTTCTTCACGCCTATTACGGAAAGAAAATCTCTGGAGATGATTTAACATACCTTACACGTCACAGAGAATTTGGTTTTGCAAGCATTAATCCTGAACGTGAAAAACTTTCATATATGGATTACATTCCATTTGAACTTCCTGTTGATGGACTTGGAGATTTCCGTGAATCAGCACTTTCTGTTGTTTCTTCAAAAGGCCACAACGCTATTGAACCAAAATACGTAAGCCATAAGATTTATAAAGGAACTCCTGTTTTGAATGGACTTCCATGTGTTTTCGGTGAAGGTGCTGAAACTTTGGAAATCAATTCTGTTGATGAAATTCTTAATGTTGAAGTTACTGTTCTTTATACAATCTTTGACGGAATTGACGCCGTTATAAGAAGCACAAAATTAAAAAATAACAGTACAGAACCAGTCAAAATCAAAAAATGTTTTTCCGCATCATTTGATATGGATAACGAAGATTTTGACATGATTACTCTCCACGGAAGCTGGGCAAGAGAACGCCATATAGACCGCCATACAGTTAATATGGGTCTTCACCAGGCAAAATCTAATCGCGGTGAATCAAGCCATCAGGAACACCCTTTCCTTGCCGTTCTTGAACACAAAGCCGACTGGAACTCAGGAAGAGTTTACGGATTAAACTTCATATATTCAGGAAACTTTGTTGCTAACGTTCAAAGAAATCAGTTCGACCAGCTCCGCATCCAGATGGGAATCAATCCTGAAAACTTTATGTGGACTCTGAAGCAGAATGAAGAATTCGAAAGTCCACAGGCGGTTCTTACATATTCTGAAGAAGGTTTGAACGGAATGAGCCACCAGTTCCACGCTCTCTACAGAAATCACCTGGTACGTTCAAAATACAACCATCAGATGCGTCCTATTCTTATCAATAACTGGGAAGCAACCTATTTTGATTTCAACACAGATAAAATCCTGGATATTGCCCGTGAAGCTTCAAAAGACGGCATTGAAATGCTGGTACTTGATGACGGATGGTTCGGTCACAGAAACTTTGACGATTCTTCACTTGGCGACTGGTTCGTAAACGAAACAAAACTCCCTGGAGGACTAAAATATCTTGTAGATGAAGTAAACAAGCTTGGAATGAAATTCGGTCTCTGGTTTGAACCTGAAATGATTTCTCCGGATTCAGAACTTTTCCGTGCACACCCTGACTGGGCAATCCAGATTCCTGACCGAAAACCAGGCCTTTCACGTCAGCAGCTTGTTCTGGACATTACAAGACCCGAAGTTCTGAACTTCCAGTACAATCAGATTAAGAAAATCCTTGCTTCCGCAAACATTGAATATATTAAATGGGATATGAACCGCCAGCTTTCAGACATTGGTAGCGTTCTTCTTGAAGGTGACAGAACCGGTGAATTCTTCCACCGCTATGTACTTGCAATGTACGAATTCCAGAACCGTCTTGTAACTGATTTCCCGGATCTGCTTCTTGAAAACTGTTCAGGCGGTGGCGCACGGTTTGACCCTGGTATGCTTTACTACAGCCCGCAGATCTGGTGTTCAGACGATACTGACGCCGTTGAACGTCTTGAAATTCAGGAAGGAACAGCTCTTATGTACCCTCTTTCAACTATGGGTGCTCACGTTTCAGTCTGTCCGAACCACGCTGTTGGACGCGTAACACCGTTCAAAACACGCGGGTACGTTGCTCTTGCCGGAACCTTTGGCTATGAACTTGATATAACAAAATTAAGCAGTGAAGAAAGAAGCCTTATTCCAGGTCAAATTGCACTTTACAAAAAATTCAATCCTCTCGTTCGCGAGGGAGTTTACTACAAAATCGCTTCATATGCAGAAAACCATAATTTTGACTGCTGGATGAACGTAAAGGAAGACAAATCAGAAGCTCTGGTTACTTTTGTACAGGTACTAAATCATCCGAATATGAAAACCCGAATGATTAAACTTACAGGACTTGATGGGGACACAGTTTACACAGTTTCTTACCCAGATGAAGACCAGAATAACTTTCCACCTTGCAAAATGAAAGGAGAAACTCTCATGAACGCTGGGCTTCCTGTCCGCCGCGACTGGGGAGACTTCCAGGGAAAACTGATATATCTTTCTAAATAAAATGTACTTTTTTTTTGAAAAAAATTAAAGTCGGCCGCCCAAATCCCGATAATATAAGTGTACTTAATAATTATTTCGGGCGGTCGACATCCAGACGCCTGAAAGCGTTTGTGTACAATGTGTTTACTTAAATATAAGCTGAGCGGAAGTTGTGACCCGTTCAGCTTTTTTTTTCTTTCCCTCTTTAAATTAAAGGTTTTCCATATATATGCCGATAAATAAAATGAGAAAGTATAACTATGAATACTGTTAACCTTGATACATTAAAAGAAAACCTCACATTTACAGGGGATCTCTACATAGGAAAGAATTTCGTTGTTCTTCCACATACTGTCCCTGTAACGAAGGAACTTATCGAAAACCTTAAAAACTGGAATTTTGAAGAATTCATCAGTGAAGGTTCCTTAAGTCTTGGAGGTGATATCGGAGTATCAAGCAGTAACAGTAGCGAAGACAAAAAAGAGAAAAACAATAATGAAGTTGTAAACGAATCTCTAAAAAAAGCTCTGGAGAACTCAAAACTAGGGCTTGGAAATAGTGATAAATCCCGAATGGAAGTAGTTCACAGCGTTTATAATGAATACATGAATTATATTAACTCTATTTTCACACATTATGTAACTCATAGAAAAATAGACCAGAATGAACTTTCTGAAACTGTTAAAGAATTAATTGTATTTATTAAAGATAACCGGCGTTATATTTTACGCGTTACTCCATCCGTTGAACAGCGTACAAAAAACTTCCTGGTTGCACATTCTATGAGAACAACAGTTCTTGCTATTACAATCGGTCTTCAGGAACATCTCCCCCTTTCTAAGCTTATTGAGCTTGGAGTTGCCTGTATTCTTCACGAAATCGGAATGGTTCGTCTTCCACCTCAGCTTTACATGAGTGATAAAAAATTTACTCCAGGAGAGAAAGCTCAGGTTATGACACATCCAATATTAGGTTATAACATTCTTAAAGAACTTGATTTCCCAATGAGTATACAGCTTGGTGTTCTTGAACATCATGAAAAGGAAAACGCATCAGGTTACCCACGGCAACTTTCCGGAGATAAAATCATATCATACGCAAAGATTATTGCCGTTGCCTGTACTTTTGAAGCAATTACAGCTCCACGTTCTTATAAAGATGAACGTTCTACATTTGAAGCTATGGTTGAAATGCTTAAAAACGCAAATCACCAGTATGATGATGCTGCCATAAAAGCGTTGCTTTACAGCGTTTCACTATTCCCTATTGGTGCTTATGTATTCCTTAAAAACGGGAAGGTTGCAGAAGTAACTGATGTAAACCCGGATAATCCAAAACTTCCTGTAGTCCAGCTTCTTCTGGAAAAAGACAAAGACGGCTCTCCAAAAACACTTCAAACAAATGAAACCGATCTTGCAATTGTCCGTGTTTTAAATAAAAAAGAAACTGATGATGTTAAAGCTTCTGTTGAAAAAATGACTGTTCATTCTGAAAAAGATACAGCTTCTCAGAATGAAGACAAGAAAATGCCTAACGCTCAGGAAACCGTAAAAACCTCTGCTGCCAAGCCGCAGGAAAACAAAAAAAATGCCGATGGCACAGAGGACATCGACATCAGTTTTTTCCAGTAATCATCAAAACTCAAATCAGTTAAAGAAACGTCTCTGATATTCTGCATCCTGAAGAAATTTTTCATCAATAACAGGAGGATGCGAATTAAAGTACAAAATCTGATCAAGATGCTGAAGATTCACAACTCCCCACAAAGGAACAACATTTTCAAATTGCTGCAAAAATCCCATAGCAAGAGGAAGATTATCAACCACCCCGCCCCCTAAAGGCTGCATGGCAATAAATCCTACATCATTTTCTTCACAAAGTTTTACAATTCTAAGGCTTTCCTCAGGAGAAATAACACTGAAAGGAAATTGTAAAGTTTCATAAAGACCGGATTTTACCGCTTTTTCGGCAGCTTCATAGTCCTTTGTAACAAGTCCTATATGCTTGATTTTTCCAGAGTTCTTAAGCTCAACCAAAGTGTTATAGATTTTATCAGCACCGCCTGCAAGAGGCACAAACTTTTCTGTTTCATATTGATAAAGGTCTACGGAATCACAATGAAGAGTCATAAGACTTTCTTCAAGGTCAGCCCGCACAAGAGCGGCTGTTTTTGCAGAAGTTGCGGTGCTAAGAATTACATTTCTTCTAATATCATAAAGAGCATCCCCTAGAAGCTTTTCGGAATCCGGGGAGTTTCTTGAAGTATCAAAAAAATTGATTCCTTCCTCATATGCTCTTCGAACAAGTGTTGCTGCGTCTTCTGAAGAATCTTCAGAAAGACGCATACTGCCAAAAGCGGCACGACTGATGAGGAGATTTGATTTTCCTAATCGGACGTATTCCATTTTTTAAGCACGAACTACCGGTTTATAATTTGCAATCGCATTGAAAAGATATCCGTTCAGTTCAGAAATCTTAACGCGTTCCTGTTCCATTGTGTCACGGTTACGAACTGTTACAGTTTCAAAGTTTTCACTTGCACTGTCCATTGTATCATAGTCTACTGTTACACAGAATGGTGTACCAACTTCGTCCTGACGACGGTAACGTTTACCAACTGTACCGCTCTGGTCGTAGTCTGTTACGAAGTTTTCTTTAAGAAGATTCTGGATTTCCTTTGCTTTTTCAGCAAGTCCGTCTTTCTTCATAAGTGGCAGAACTGCAACTGTGATTGGTGCAAGCTTTGGATGCAGGTGAAGAACTGTACGGTAATCATCTTTTCCGTCTGTTCCAACATTCTGTTCTTCATATGCTTCACAAAGGAACATAAGGAAGTTACGGTTAAGACCGGCAGATGTTTCAACAACGTATGGAACATAGCGGCACTTTGGATCATCAGGATCGATATAAGACATATCTTTCTTTGAGTATTCCATATGCTGACTAAGGTCGAAGTCTGTACGAGAGTGAATACCTTCAATTTCTTCAAAACCGATTGGGAAGTTATATGTAATATCGTAAGCATCTTTAGCGTAGTGTGCCAGCTTGTCATGGTGATGCCATTTAAGCTGTTTTTCTGGAATACCATACTTCAGGTAGAACTTCCAGCGGTCATCACGCCATCTCTGGAATGTTTCATCTTCTGTACCTGGCTTACAGAAATATTCCATTTCCATCTGTTCAAATTCAGCTGTACGGAAAATGAAGTTCTTGAAGATAATTTCGTTACGGAAAGATTTACCAACCTGAGCAACACCGAAAGGAACCTTCATGCGGTTTGACTGAACGATGTTTTTGAAGTCTGTAAAGATACCCTGACAAGTTTCAGGACGAAGGTAAATAAGGTGTGATTCGTCGGCGATTGGTCCCTGGTATGTTTTGAACATAAGGTTGAATTCGCGAACTTGTGTATATTTTCTTTCTTTGCTTCCACAAACAGGACAGTTGATATTTGCCTTAATGTAGTTTTCCATTTCTTCGTGACTCATTGTATCAACAGGAATGCCAGGATCTTTATCAGGATTTGCTGCTACATAGTCTTCAATCATTTTATCTGCACGGTGACGAGCCTGACATTCAAGACAGTCAATCATTGGATCAGAGAAGTGATCTGCGTGACCAGAAGCCTTCCATGTTGTGTGGTGCTGGAAAATTGCGGAATCAAGTCCAACAACATCATCATGAAGCTGAGTCATGTAGTGCCACCATTCGTTCTGAATGTTTCTCTTGAATTCAACGCCTAAAGGACCGTAATCCCATGCACCTGCCTGACCGCCATAAATCTCTGATGCCTGATATACAAAACCACGTCTTTTACAAAGACTGATGATTTTGTCCAGAGTACATGCGTGCTCATCTTTTTCGTTTGCCATTTCTTATCTCCTTTACCGCTACCGGCTTGCAGCGGAATTTAAATATAATTAAATCATTATACTAAAAAAAAAAGCCTTCCGCCATAGCAGAAAGCTTTCTCAATTTTCCATTATGAATTATTCTCATCCGCGTGGTGCTTTGGCAGGGTCTATAGCAGTTCCATTCTGGAACACCATAAATGTAATCTGTGGAGTTCCTTTTATTGAATCAACACCGGCAGTTCCAACTTTTGTTCCGAATGTAACATAATCACCTTTTTTTACACTTACACTTCCCATTCCTGTGTAAGCATAGATTAATCCTGTCTTGGACTGAATAAAAAGAACCTGTCCAAATCCCCGGTAAAGTCCTACATACATTACAGTACCTTCGCGAACGGCCACAACACTTTCATTTGAATTACAGGCCAGCTGAACACCGCTAACTTTTCCCTTAATATAAGTGATTTTAGGATTTTTTACTGGCCAGGAAGTAGAAGTATCGGTCTTTGTAACTCCATAATTTCTTGTATCTGGAACAGTTTCAGGAATAACAGCTTTGGTTTCTGTTCCTGCTGGTTTAATTACTACTTCAGTTGATGTATTTTCTGTTTTTCGAACCTTAAGTTTCTGTCCGGTTTTAAGAACTGCATTTGAATCAAGATCGTTTAAAGCAAGAAGTTCAGGTACTGTCATTCCATTTTTACGTGCAAGACTATAAAAAGTATCTCCTTTCTGAACTGTATACACTGAAGTCTCAGATTTTTTAGTAGTTTTTGTTTTTTCCTGTTTATTTGATGATGAAAGAGCCGCTGCAGTACTGATATCTGCAGTTGGGATTACAAGACGCTGTCCTGCTTTAAGAACATCACTATCCTTAAGATTATTTGCTGTACGTAGTTCTGCTACAGTAATCTGATATTTACGGCTGATGGAATAAAGAGTATCCCCTTTCTGAACCTGATATACTTCATCAGCAAAAAGAAATGTAGAAGAAATAAAAAGTACAATTAATGCTTTACGTAAAATTTTCATACTAGTATTATCGGCAAATTCTGCCGATAATATAATATATGAGTAAAAAATCAAAAAAATCCTTTTTACTATTGACTCTGGCATTATTCTCTTTTTCTCTTTTTGCTTTTGAAAAACCAATGATCATAAACATTCATACAGAATACGCCGGCGGAAATAAAATCAACATAATGTGGACAACCCCTGAAAACACAGAGAAAAAAATAACAAAATTTCTTGTTTACAGAAACACAATGCCTATCACGGTGTTTAACGATATAAATAATTCAACTTTTCTTGCACAGATTCCAGGCTCAAGCACAGGTTACACAGATACAGTAAAAGATTTGAACGATTACTACTACGCAGTTCTTTCGTTTACAGATGAATGTTACGATCTGATTATGCCTTCTATGAATGCAACTGTAAACGGAGTTCATGTGGAGGCAAAAAAACAAGCTCCTGTAATTCCCAAACGTGAAGAACTTGAAAAAAAATATCCAACAGGAACCCTTAGGGAAACACCCCTTCCATACCTGGATCTTGTTGATGGCATAGAAAAATCAGAAAATCAGATTTCAGGTCTGGCATACGAAAAAGCCGCAGGACTAGGAAGAAAGATCACAGCACCTGCCGTTCTGCTTGAACCATTTTATTTTGAAGCCGATATGATTTCTCCTGAACGTGGTGATGCTTATTATCTATTCCAGATTTTAAGCCAGTACTTTGCACCAAGAAAATACAGGGACTCAATTACACAGCTGAAAAAACTTACCGGAACAAACATTACCCGGGAAGTTGAAAACCGCGCAACTTTTTATCTGGGGGAAGCTTATTATTTTACAGGAGATTTTGAAAATGCCGTCAGAACTTTTGTAAAAGTCCAGGAGTATTTCCCGGAAGAAAGCAAAAAATGGCTTGAATCTTCCCTGGATCACCTGGAAATCAATTAAAAAATATTCTGAATCAGCTCTAAAATTGCAGGATGACTTACGGCTTTACGAATTTCTGTATTCAGCGGAGTTCCAGCCTCTGGTTTCTGATTTACAACTACATTGCCCTGTGCATCCGCAACAGGGGCTGTATCTATTGCAGCATCTGTTTTAAGTTCAGGAAGACTTAAAAGAACAACTTCATCATCATCGTTAATTTTGTCATAGAACCCGTTTACAGAAATAATGCCTTCCGAAACTTCTTCTCCGCAGCTGGTAATTTCAATTGTTCCAAGAATATCATCATCGCGGTAAGAAAGCCCAGTTCCTGTGTCAGCGGTAATAATGCGACCCTTTCTTACAATCTGAAAAACTGCACCATTTGTAATATGTTCCGATTTTCCTAAATCAACAAGAACAGACTTTGCCTTTCGCCGTATAATTTTTCCGCGAACAGGAAGATTTTCAAGAACTGCTGTTCTGAAACGTCTGAGCACAGTTGAATAACGATTGTTTCCTGTGGCATAGAATGTAAACTTCTCAGTTTCTGTTCCTGTTCTTGCAGAATACATAGTCGCATTCAAGGTTAAATCGTCTGTCCCCTCTTCCAGCGACAAAATAATAAAATAATCATAACCTTTTGAACGGGCATTACGGAACGCATCTCCGTAGCCGTAAACAGGCGTAATTTGTGTATTTACAGAAGTCTGGGCAACTCCGGAAAAAATATCACTGGCAGCCATAGCAGTAAGATAATCAGACTGAGCATGAACAAAGTTTACAGGACGTTCTTCATAAAAAATCGCAATATTCCAGCGAATTTTATCAAGATAGAAAGACTGAATATCCCATTTTTTAGCAAGAGTTTCTGAAAGAAGAGAATCGTATGCTTCGATTGTATCAGAAAGTTTTGTTTCTTCCCTTTTAGAAACCGGCTTTTCATTCATGGAAGAAAAATCCTGAACGAATTTAAGCTGTTCAAGATAAAGTTCATGCATTCCATTCAGTTCAAGCATATTGGCATATGCAAGTCGTGCTTCCCGGTTCATCGGATCGATGCGGAGAGCCCTTTGATATTCATAGCTTGCACCAGTGCCGTCGTAGCGTTCGGCACACTGGGAAGCAATATTTACGTGGTAATTTGCCCATACTTTTCTTCTAGGGTCTTCAAGGGAAAGGGAATCGCGGACTTCAAGTTCCAGCGTCATACGCATAAGTTCATCTTGAGGAGATATTTCAAGGCCTTTAGACCAGGTTGCAACGGCTCCTGCTACATCACCCGAATTTTTCTGTGCCAGACCTTTAAGATACCAGTTAATGGGATCACTTCTGTTTTTAGAAATAAGATAATCACAAAGATCTGAACACTCATCATATTTCTTTTCATAAAAAAGAATCTGCGAAAGAAGACTGTAACCTTGTGCATAATTTTTGTTCAATTCGACAGCAATGCGGGCCTGTTTTTCGGCATTTTCAAGGTCAGTTTTCATGCAGGCAATAAGTGCCGAAAGATAATGAACTGTCGGATCACTTGAATAATAATTCAAAGCCCGGCGAAGGTAATTGTTTGCAGCTGTATGATCGTTTGTATAGGCACATAAAAGAGCAAGAGAAAGAAGTGCTTTTTTATTGTCTCCCTGACGTTTCAAAGCTTCTTCATATTCTTTTTTTGCACCTGAAAACCTTCCGTCAGAAAGCTGAAGTTCAGCAAGACCAAAATGTGCATCAACATCATTCGGATATGATTTTAAAATCTGATTGAAAATCTCTCTAGCTTTATCAGATTCTCCAAGAGAGAGATAAATAAGCCCTTTCAGATTCAGAATACGGGAATTAGTTTTTTCGATTTTTTCTGCGCTTGAAAGATACTGAAGTGCAAGATCAGGCTCTCCAAGAAAATAGGAAACCCTGGAAAGATGATACCAGGCGTCGGCATATGCTGGATTCATGCGCACAGCTTCCAGATAATGCTGTGTAGCAGAAGCCCATTCTTCTGTATTTTCAGCTTCCTGCCCCAGTTCAAAATAATTCAAGGCAGTAAGATTAGGTTTTCCCTGTGCAGACAAAGGAGACAGCATTAAAAAGGTGAGAAAACAGGCTGCTATTTTATTCCGTTTTTTCATCAGTTTCTTCAGATTCCTTTTTGATTACTTTTATTACATTGATTCTATGACCTTCCATATCCTGGACAATGAAATCATAATTATTCCATGAGGCCTTTTCATATTTTACCGGAACTTTTCCGAACAGATCGAAAACGAAACCGCCTAAAGAGTCAAAATCTTCGTTAGGGAACGAAGCTTCAAGTTTTTCGTTTAAATCGTCCAGGTCAACGCGGGCATCACAAAGCCAGATATTATTTCCAACAGTCAGAATATCTTCGTGTTCTTTATCGAATTCATCCTGAATGTCACCGACAATTTCTTCAATAATATCTTCCATAGTGATGATGCCAGAAACTCCACCATATTCATCAATGGCGATAGCAATATGAAGATGATGACGCTTAAATTCACGTAAAAGAGAGTCGATTCTTTTTGACTCAGGAACAAAATAGGCTTTTCGCGTAATTTTCCGGAGTTCCAGTGGTTCACCAGACGCAAAAACCTTGATCAGATCTTTTACATAAAGAACACCAACAACATTGTCAATGGAATCTTCATAAACCGGGAATCGGGAATGCCCCGAAGCCACGATTTTCTGTAAAAGTTCATCCTGGGGAGTATCGGCAGCAACAAATTCAACGTCAATACGAGGAACCATTACTTCCTTTACTGCAGTTGTAGAAAGGTCCTCTACCCCCTGAATCATATCCTGTTTTTCTTCGTTCAGGATTTCCTGCTGCAAGGCTTCTGCTTCAGAAGCCTGAGACTTTTTCTTTTTTCTTCCAAACATTAATTTTCCCAAAGATTTTCAGGATAGTATCCTGCTTTAATCTTGTTTGCAATTTCCTGTTTAACCAGTTCCCGGTCTTCAGGGTATGTCATACCGAACCATGTTTCACTTGAAGTAAAGAATTTAATGATTCCCTTATTCTGCTGAATGATTTCAGATGCAGAAACAGGAAGCAGACATTCTTTCTTTGGTTCAGTTATATTTGCTTTTTTAAATTCTTCCCATGAAAGGTTGAAATGTTCAAAAGCTTTTGGTGTAAAGCCGAAAAGATTCATGCTGACCCATTCTTTTCCGGTCATTTCTTTCTTTCCGCCATCAATTTCAGAGATGATTTTGTCCCCTTCGTAGTAGATTTTAAGGTTTTCTACGATTGAAACAAGTTTCTCATCAGCTACAGTACAAACACCACGGCTTACAGAACCGTTGCGGCTCATTGTGTTTCCAAGAACGTAACCTACCATAGCATGATCTCCTGAATCGTTGGAAACAGAAGAAAGGTAATTTCCAAGGTTCTGGAAAGCTTCACGGCCGTAATAATCGTCCGAGTTGATTACAGCAAATGGAGTATTAATTGCTTTTTCAGCACAGAGAACCGCATGTGTTGTTCCCCATGGTTTTTCACGTCCACCAATAAGTTTTTTTTCTTCTTCTGTGAAAAGGCTGTCTTTATTCTGGAATACGTATTCTGCGTCAAAGTTTTTTGCAACCCGGTCAAAAAGACGTGTACGGAAGTCTGCTTCAATATCTTTTCTGATAATAAATACTACTTTGCCATATCCGGCTCTTTTTGCATCATAACAGGCAAAGTCCAGAAGACATTCGCCGTGCTGTCCTACAGCATCAATCTGTTTAACTCCGCCATAACGGCTGCCCATTCCCGCTGCGAGTACGAGTAAAGTTGGTTTCATAATTCCCACCTCTTTTAAATATTTTATTCTTATATTACTTAGTTATTGTTTCCAGTGCAAGTTTCATCATATCTGTGAAAGTCTTCTGTCTTTCTTCGGCAGAAGTTGCGTCACCGGTTGCAATATTGTCACTGATTGTAAGAATTGCCAGAGCTTTTCTTTTAAATTCAGCAGCAAGTGTGTAAAGTTCAGCTGCTTCCATTTCAATGGCTGCACAACCATAATTTGCCCACATTTTCCAGTCCTGATTTGGTTCATAGAAACGGTCAGATGATACACAAGGTGCCACAATTGTCTTGATTCCAAGTTCTTCGGCTTTGTGATAAGCAGTATCAAGAAGTCCGAAATCCGGAACAGGCGAATAATGACGATATCCGAAACGAGAAGTCTGAAGGCTTGAATCAGTACAGGCACCGTTTGCAAGAACAACGCTGCGGCATGGAACATCAGGACTTACACTTCCTGCAGTTCCTACGCGGATTGCTTTTTCAACATCGTAAAACTGGAAAAGTTCCTGAACATAAATTGAAAGAGAAGGCTGTCCCATTCCAGTTCCCTGAACAGAAACTTTTTTACCGTTATAAGTACCTGTAAAGCCCAGCATTCCGCGAACTTCGTTATAACAAACAGGATTTTCAAGGAAATTTTCTGCGATAAACCTGGCTCTTAAAGGATCTCCCGGAAGAAGAACCAGCGGTGCAATATCTCCTTTTTTTGCATTAATGTGTGTACTCATATAAAACCTCCAGGCGCTTGTTTTTATTATAACACATGTTTTTTGATTAAACAAAAATATAAAGGACCAGCCCCTTTTGATGTATCGGGTAAAACATGGAATCCGTAATCAGTCGGTTCGGGAACCATTTCTTCATGCCCTTCAACCCCGTCAGGTGTAAACTGCACTACTTCCACCTGATTCTTAAACTTTTTAAGAAGCCGTTCAATCATGCCGTCATTTTCTTCCCTTGCAAGAGCACAGGTGGAATATAAAAGATAACCTTCAGGCCGGAGAAGACGGAAACTGCAGGACAAAAGTGCCCATTCTTCATTTGCAACAGTCTTTACACGGCTTGGAGTCCAGACATTAAGGTATTTCGGGTCGTTATAAACATGACGTTCCGAACTGCATGGTGCGTCAAGAAGGATTCTGTCAAAACATTCAGTCTGACGTGTACACCATGTGGCGCCGTCTGAACAGGAAGTTTTTACTCTTTCTGAAATATTCTGAGGAAGACAGTTCTGAACAACAGTGGAAAGACGATGTTTCCGTTCAGGACTGCGCTCATTACTGCTTAAAAAGGCATTTTCGTCCATGCGGCTTGCAATAATCAATGTTTTTCCGCCGGGCGCGGCACATAAATCAAGGATTTCTTCTGCGCCTTCAAGAGGAAGCTGACGGGCCGCAAGAACACTGGCTGCATCAAGGAAATATGATTCTTCTGCGCCTTCCATATGAAACTCGAAATAGTCGCTTTCAAGGGAAAATGATTCTTTTATTGCTTCAAAGCGGGTCCCGTACTGGTCAGAGTAGAACTTTTCAAAGGCTTCGGCGCCCATCAGTTTTTCAGTTTTCTTTGCCATATCAGTTTTATTTCTAATTATATAGAAAAAATTCCTTCTTCTATTTTGTATTTTAGTATTCTGCCAACGCTTTCGTCTATGCGGGAAGCAAAAACTGCATCATTACGGGCTTTTTCAACAAGAACCATGGCAGGCTTCAAAAAACGCTTTTCTGAAATCATTATGCAGTCAATTCCTGCTTCTACGGCTTTTACACAGGCAGCTTCAGGCGGATATCCGTTCTGAGCCAGAGCGCCCATAAAAATATCATCTGAGAATATAATGCCTTCAAAGCCATTCTGGTTACGAAGTTTTTCTGTTACCCAGGTCTTTGAAAAACAGGCAGGAACGTCCCGGTCTATAACGCTTGTTCTTGCATGGCTCATGAGGACAGCTTTTGGACCAAGTGACAAAACACGGTTGAAAGGTTCAAGTGAAGTTTCAAGTTCTTCTATGGAAAGAGTAATTTCCGGAAGCCCGGTATGAGGATCGGTATTTGTATTTCCGGGAAAATGCTTAAGAACACAGGCAATTCCGTTATTCTGATATCCGTTCATTTCGGCGATAGAATAATAAGTGGTATTAAATGAATCTCCAAAGCTTCGGCCGTCAAGAAACTCCTTATTAAAATCGGAAAGAACTTCAACAACAGGTGAAAGATTCATATGAAAGCCCATTTCTTTCATTTTTACGGCATGTTCAGAATACATTTTATAGGCTTCCCTTACAGTCATTGTTTTTGCCACATCTTCCTGCCCGGGAATTTTTCCGGCAAGTTTTCTTAGGCGCTGAACATATCCACCTTCTTCATCAACTGCAAGAAAAGGCGGAATAATATTCTGTCCCTCGCAAAAGGATGCGATGCTGTCTGTAAACTGGCGGACTTTTTCCGGAGTTTCTGCAAGATTATATGAAAAGAAAAGATATCCGCCAGGAACATAGGGATTCCCGTTCAGTTTATCCACAGGAGTAAAAACCGAATTTCCTTCAAGATTGATTATGAACATCTGAGAAACTTTTTCTTCAAGGCTCATTCGGGAAATAAACAAATCAAGGGCGGCATCATTCTTTTTCTGAACAGCCTTTATTTCATTATGAATAGAAGCTGCAAATTTATGATTATTGATTTCTTTTAATGACGTCCTGTCTTTTTTACAGGAGAAAAACAAAAGAAAAGTTCCAATAAGAAGAGTCAGAAAGGCATTTTTTTTCATATTGGAAGTATACCCAAAAACACATTATAATTGAATATATGAAAAAAATAGCAGTTATCACCGGAGCAAGTTCCGGAATGGGTGTAGAATTTGCAAAACAGATTGCAGCCTTTAATGAAGAAGATGAAATCTGGATTATTGCAAGACGCGAAGAAAAACTGAAAGCCCTTGCAGAAGAAATCAATAAAACAAAGAACTTTAATATTATCAGACCTGTAGCCATGGATATTTCCGGCCGCGAAGGTGTACATACATTCAAGGCATATCTCGAAGCCGAAAATGAAAAACTTGCCCTTATGGAAAGCGGCATTGAAATTTCAAAGCTTGTAAACAATGCAGGTTTCGGAACTTACGGTCCTTTTTATGAAACCGATGTTGAGCGGGAAATGGATATGACAGATTTGAACTGTACAAGTCTTGTAGGACTTACTGGAGTCTGTCTTCCTTACATGAAAAAAGGTTCACATATCATAAACACCGCAAGCCTTGCTTCATTCCTGCCTTTGGGCGATTTTGCAGTTTACGGAGCAACAAAATCTTACGTCTTGAGTTTCAGTATTGCGTTAGCCGCCGAGCTTAAGGATAAAGGCATCAGCGTATGTGCTCTTTGTCCGGGTCCTGTTTCAACTGAATTTGCAAACGTGGCAAGTGGCGGCGTACGTGAGAAAGTTCGCCACGGACGACCAGCAGACAAGGTTGTTGCACACTGTCTGAAAAAAGCACTGAAAGGAAAATATACGGCCGTTTATGCGTTCAAGTGGAAGTTCAAGGCAATTGCAAGCCGCTTTGTAGGAAGATACACAGGCGCCCGCTTTACTTTCAAATACTGCAAGCGCCCTCACCCAAAGCCTGCAGAACAGACATCAAGTGTAGACGATTTTTTGAAATAAGTTATTTTTCCATTACCAGGGCGGGAACCAGGCCCATAGAAAGATTATCAATATAATCCTTGTAATCCAGGTTTCCGCCGCTCCATACGGTTTTGGCATAATAGCTTACTCCGCCGTAGGGAGAACGCAGCCACCACCATCCCCCCTGACCTTCCTTTGCACTTCTATATGCATTGTTTACAAGTGCATAATCAGAAGGATGTTTCACTCTGTCTGCATCACTTTTAAATCCAAAATCAGCATTACATAAATCCTGATAACTTAAAAGAAAAATGCTGTCTCTTGTATCATCACATGCAAACTTATTGATTCTGGAACTAGTTGTATCTTCACCATTTTTTACCAGCACTTCATTAATTTTTAGTTGTTCTTCTTCGCTGAATGCTTTCTGATAAAAATCTTCATTAAGATATGAACGGATATTTGAATATTTATAATTATTTGGCCATACAGTAGCAGCATCAATTGAGCGGACATTTCGTGTATTACAATAAGGGATAGCTGCCGTAAGAATTTTTTCAGAAAGAATCATTTTACCGTTCCGGCCTTTAATTGCAATCACACGCCATGAAATAGGTTCAACCCTAAACCAGTAAGTTTTCTCACGTTCACAGGGACTTCCATCAGAAAAGGTATAACCAGTCCCATAAACAGAAGCAGAATCAACTTTTACAAATCTATTACCATTTTTATCGGAAAATTCCTGGTTACCGTCATAAGTCCTGCCTGTAAGTGAAAGTTCAGACTCAGTTACATCACAAAGAGTCTGAGGCCACATACCAAACTGAATAATTCTGTTCAATTCAAAATCAGAAGAGTTATTTTCATTACATCCTGTCACAAAAAACATGCAGACCAGTACAAAAAAAACCGGGAAAAACTTCTGATTTCGTTTCATTTAAACACCTCTCTTTTCTTCTATTATACATCACTATTTGTATAGGTCAAAAACTTATTTCACATCATCCTGCTTTTCGGTAAAATGAAGATATGAGCGAAGTAATAGAAAACAGCACAATCAACTCGGCACTTTTCACCGATTTTTATGAACTTACAATGGCACATGGTTACTGGAAACAGAACATGGATCATGAAGTAGTATTTGATATGTTCTTCAGAAAGAATCCTTTCGACGGCGGATTTTCAGTTCTTGCCGGAGTAGAAACTTTCCTTGATGTACTTACATCCTTCCGCTTTTCAGAAGAAGACATTGCATATCTTTCGGGTCTGAATATGTTTGAACAGGGCTTTCTTGATTACCTGAAAGATTTCCGCTTCACAGGCGACGTTTACATGATGGATGAAGGAAAAGTGATTTTCCCACAGGAACCTCTTGTCCGCATTCACGCTCCTCTCATTCAGGCTCAGATTATCGAAGGCATGCTTTTAAATCACATAAATTTTCAGAGCCTTATTGCAACAAAAACTGCCCGCATCTGGCTTGCAAGCAAAAAGACACCAATTATGGAATTCGGTCTTCGCCGTGCCCAGGGACCTGACGGGGCTATGAGTGCTACCCGCGCTGCCTACATTGGAGGAGCCGCCGGAACTTCCAACACACTGGCCGGAAAACTTTACGGCATTCCTGTTATGGGAACAATGGCACACTCATGGATTATGAGTCATCCTTCAGAACTTGAAGCATTCCGTGCTTACGCAAAGATTTACCCTCAGAACGCAGTATTCCTTATCGATACATACGATACACTTAAAAGCGGTATCAAGAACGCAATCAGCGCCGGCGGTGAACTTGTAAAAAAAGGATACGGTTTCGGTGTCCGTCTTGACTCAGGTGACATTTCATACCTTACCCGCGAAGTTCGTAAAGAACTTGACCGCGCCGGCTACACTCAGGCAAAGATTTGTGTTTCAAATGAACTTACAGAAGAAATCATTACAACTCTTGTTGCCGGTGGCGCTCCAATTGATTCATGGGGTGTTGGAACTCACATGGTAACTGGCGGAAACGAATCCTCATTCACTGGCGTTTACAAACTTGCAGCCCGTCACGATGCAAAATCCAACAAGCTTGAACCTGCCATGAAGTTCAGTGACAACCCTGCAAAAACAACAAACCCAGGCATCAAAAACTCTTACCGCCTTTACGACGAAAACGGTATGGCTATTGCCGACATTCTTTCCCTGGAAAATGAAACCGTTGAAGAAGGAAAAGAAAGCCGCTTCTTCCACACAATGGTAGACTATCGTTCTTTCGTTACAAAACCTGCCAAGGTTGAACCACTTCTTAAAAAGCGCCTTTCAAAAGGCGAAAGAGTTCTGCCTCGTCTGCCAGAAAAAGAACAGCTTATTATTGCACGCCAGAATATGGAAAAAGACCTGGCAGCACTGGATCCTTCATACAAGCGTATTCTGAATCCTCATGTTTATAAAGTTTCTGTAACAGAAGGACTCAAAGACCTGAAACTGAAGTTTATTGAAGCAAATCTTAAATAAATGATTCACGCTTTATACGCCACAGGCCGCAACGGGGAAATGGGCATGAAAGACGGCTCTCTTCCCTGGCGTACTTCTGACAACAGAATCCGCACAGATCTTCCTGAAAACATTCAAAAGCAATGCAGGGAGGATATGGCACTGTTCAAAAAACTCACAACGGGAAACATAATCATTATGGGATACAACACTTTCAAGACTTTTCCCGCCCCCCTCCCAAACCGCATAAACATTGTCATAGACAGAAATTCTAAAACCCGAAAAGACTCGGAGCTTTCAGAAACAGAGTGGAACTTTTTCCCTTCCCTAGAAGCAGCCCTTTCCTCCTGCGGCACTTTCAATAAAACACAAAGCCTGCTCCAGAAAGAAATTTACATAATTGGCGGCGCAAAACTTTTACACGAAGCCTTTTCGAAAAAAATCATAAAAGGAAAAAATTACCACACAGTGATAGATGAAAACTTTCCTGACGCAACTGTGATTTTTTAGCAGAATCAAATGGACCTTCGACAAGCTCAGGAACCATTTGATAAAAAAAACGCAGATGAACGCAAAATGTGATATAATTGATTAAGAAAACAAACAGAAATTTAGCGGGAGAAATAAAAATATGAAAATATGGGAAAAAATGAACATTAAGAATCGTTATAAATTTGGTTTTGATTACCTTGCTTTAATCCGATTTTTTATTATTATGATTCCAAATATTGTCTGGGCTTTAGTTCCTGCAAAAAATGATTATCTTAGAACTGAATCCGTAACACCAATTATTGATTTAATTGGTTCTATATTTCAGGTTATTTTTATTGCAACTCTTTGCTTTATTGTTCCAAAGGACAAGTCAAAGAATAAAACTCTTTTAATTGAGTCCTGGTGCTGTATAATTT
>JAHBAD010000102.1 GCA_018385395.1 Treponema sp. | reverse complement strand
CTTCCTTAAACTTTTTCTTTCCTGTCGGGTTAATTCGTTCTCCGATAAGTACTGGCTTTGTTCCAATTTTTATTTCAACAGTTTTTGTATATGAAGAAATTGTTGTAGCATTTTTTTCTGTTACTTCAACAGGATCAAGTTTTTTGATTTCTGATGAAAGCTTTGCAATGTGGGCAGGAGTGGTTCCGCAGCAGCCGCCGAAAATCAAGGCACCTTCTTTTGCAAATTTCTTCATCTCGTTTGTAAAGGCATTTGGCCCCACATTGTAAACTGTTTTTCCTCCTGCTACTTCAGGAAGCCCCGCATTCGGCTTAACAATAACCGGAACACTGGCATTTTTTATAAGGCGGCTTACAGCATCTGTAAGGTCCGAAGGACCAAGACCACAGTTGAGCCCAAGAGCAGAAACTCCAAGCCCTTCAAGAATTGAAACCATTACTTCTGGAGTTGCACCTGTCAGAAGGCGTGAAGACTTGTCATAAACGTTTGTAACAAGAACCGGTAGTTTTTTACCGGAAGTTTCCATAGCTTCCTTTGCCGCTATAACAGCAGCTTTTGTTTCGTAAGCGTCGTTCATTGTTTCGATGATTATGACATCTACACCTTTATTTTCAAGAGCAATGGAAATGGATTTTTTGAAAAGTGAAACTGCATCTTCAAAATCAAGGTCGCCCATAGGCTTTAGAAGTTTACCGCAGGGACCAACGTCATAAGCTACAAAGCACGGATGTTTTTCAGCTTCTTCAGAAGACAAAGTTTTAAGAAAATCTTTTTTTGCTTTATTTGCATTTTTTATGGCAGCAGGAATAATTGCATTCAGTTCTTCATTACTGAATTTTCCTTCGTAGGCACCGAATGTATTTGTACACACAATATTGGAACCGCTTGCATAATAGTTGTAATGAAGGGCAACAATTTTATCGGCATGTTCAAGGTTCCAGCGTTCCGGAAGTTCACCGGGTTTTAAGCCCTGTGCCTGAAGTACAGAACCAGTACCTCCGTCAAGAAAGAGAAACTGTTTCCCAAGAATATCTGAAAGTTTTTTCATTTTTTTCTCCTGCAAAGCAAACGGATATTCCGGTCGCCTTAAACACCAATAAATGCTGTAACACTTTTTTCAGGTGCCATAATCAAAGTGTCCATTAAAGTAAGACCTATTTTACTGCAGTTCAATAAACTGAAGAAGAGCTTCTGAGTTTCAAGAGAAAGGTCGCCGTAGCCCGGGCTGTAACGCCGCTGTGCTTTTCTTCCTGAAGACAAAACTTCATCTTCCACTTTTTTATTGAACAGATTTATAAATTCTTCCACAAACATTGCGCCTGTTGCCTGAAGCACACAAGCCTTTGCTGCGTCCGTGTAATTTGTTACACGGATAAGTTTATCAACTTCGCTTCCAATGGTTCCGGCAAACATAACGACGCGGTTGTGGCCATAAAGATTTTCTGCAAGTTTTTCGCTGACAATTTCTGCCCCGCCGATTATGCATTTCTTTCCGGATACGGCTAAATCAAATTCATCCCATACAAGATTGGGCCGCAAAACTTTCTGAAGTTCCGCAATAGCCTGATCTATCATTTTGTCTACAATCTCATCGGGCTGATGAAGGGCACGATAACCAAGGTACCGGACTACTTCTTTTTTTGAGGCTGGAATATCTTTTGCTTCTAATTTATAAAAACGGTTCATGGGATTTTGGGGGTCTTAGGGGGAAAGGTGATAACACCGTCCCCCTAGGAGAGGGGGTAGCGCGCAACGAAGTGCGCGCGAGGGGGAGACTTCCCCCTTTCCCTACACTTCAAAAAGACTTCTTGTTGCCTCGTTTATTTTTTTTGCAATATACGGATTGTTCATTGTGTAAAGATGGATTCCTTCAACACCGTTTGTCACAAGGTCAACAATCTGGTCGATGGCATAAGCAATGCCTGCATCACGGATAGCTTCAGGCGAGTCGCCGAACCGTTCCATCATACGCGTAAACTTTTTTGGAAGCTCCGCATTTGTAAGTGCAACCATGCGTTCAATTCCCTTTTTATTTGTTACAGGCATAATGCCGGCTTCAAGAGGAGACTTAACGCCTGCAAGACGTGCACGTTCTACGAAACGGTAAAATTTTTCGTTGTCAAAAAATAACTGGCTCAAAAAATGACTTGCACCTGAATCTTCCTTGCTTTTTAGAGCACGGATATCCTGATAAATATCCTTGCTTTCAGGATGAAGTTCAGGATAACAGGCTGCATAAATTTTAAACTGATTGTCTTTGTCCCAGTGGCGGACAAAACGGATAAGCTGGTCTGCCTGATTGAATTCGCCGCCAGGCTGAACGCCTTCCACACGGTCGCCGCGAAGGGCAAGAAGATTCTTTACGCCAGCGTCTTTGAACTGACTCAGTACAGAAGCAACCTGTTCTTTATTCATATTAATTCCAGGAAGATGAACGACACTTGCAGTTCCGCAGACATCGTTAATGCGGCGTGCAATATTAAGAGTATTCTCACAGTTTGAAGAACCACCGGCTCCGTAAGTAACACTGATAAAATCGGGCTTAAGTTCTTTAAGTTCATCAAGTGTGTTGTAAACTGTTTCAATACTTCCGTCTTTTTTTGGCGGAAAAACTTCC
Organism: Treponema sp.; assembly: GCA_018385395.1. GTDB lineage: Bacteria > Spirochaetota > Spirochaetia > Treponematales > Treponemataceae > Treponema_D. The sequence continues at coordinate 25,445 of JAHBAD010000102.1, read as the reverse complement.
ATAGAAAAAATTGTTTTACTCATAGGAAAAGTCTAACAAAAAAAAAGGGTATAATCTATTCGATTATTTTTATGATGAGATATAAGAAAAAATTATAACGCCTATATCTGCGGAATTTTAAGTTCAGGGTGAAAAAAAGTTTTTACTTTCGTATTATAAACTGCCGAAAGATTTTCTGAGGTCAGAACGTCCTGAACAGAGCCTTGAAAACAAAGCTGTTTTTCATTCTGACATTTTCCAAGGAGAAGGACTTTGTCCGCAAAGCGGGCTGCCATATTTATATCGTGAATGGAAACAAGAACGGCCTTATTCTGTTCAAAACATTTTTCTTTCAAAAGGTTCATAAGGCTTTCTGAAGCAACAAAGTCCAGAGAAGACAAAGGTTCATCTAAAAGCAGAAACCCGGAACCTTGAGCAAAGCTTCTTGCAAGACGCACTTTCTGAAACTCGCCGCCTGAAATCTGGTGAACTGATTTTTCTGACAAAGCTTCAAGACCGAAATTTTTTATGACTTTTTCTGCGATTTTAAAATCTTCCCTGGTGTAATTTCCAAGTTTTCCTGTGTAACAGAAGCGGCCGCTTAGAACTGTGTCGAAGACCGTATAATCCCAAAGGGCATTTTCATTCTGGGTTAGAAATGATATTTTTTTTGCCCGTTCTTTTACATTTTTAATTTCAGCAGAATCTGCAAGAGCATGAAGCAATGTTGATTTTCCCGCTCCATTTGGACCGCAAAGACAGACAAAATCTCCAGGTTCCAATGAAAAAGAAATATCAGAAAGGACTTTTTTATTTTTTGAATATTCAAAAGAAAAATTTTTGAGAACGAGATTATTCATTGCGTCCTCCTTTTTTCTGGAAAATCAGCATGATGAAAAATGGCACACCAATAAACGAAGTAATGATTCCGCATGGAAGTTCACCAGGCTTCATGACAATACGTGCTATTGTATCTGCAACCAGAAGAAGAGAAGCTCCCCCTAAGGCAGAAGTCCAGACAAGAGTTTTACTTTTTGAAGAAAAAACGCGGCGCATAATGTGGGGGGCCACAAGGCCCACAAAACTGATTGTCCCCCCGGCACATACTGCAACACTTACGGCAAGGCTTCCCGCCCCTATCACAAAAATCCTTAGAAGCGAAACATTTACTCCAAGATTTCGGGCATTTTCTTCTCCGCCGTTCAAAAGATCAAGGGGGTTCAAAATCAGTGCCATTAAAACAAATGCCAGGACGGCCGGAATAATCACAAACTTAAGTTCGTTTATACCGCGGCCATTAAAACTTCCAAGAAGCCAGGAATAAATGCCATAAAGTTCCTTGTTGTGCATGAGCATAATCATGCTCGAAACGGAAGAATAAAAAGTTCCAAGGGCAGTTCCACAAAGAAGAAGAACTACGGAAGAAACCTTTTTCCCGAAAGTTGAAGCCGATGAAATAAAAGCCAGAACAAGGCCGCTTAAAAAGGCGCCGAGAAAGGCTGAAATGTTTATGGACGAGACAAAGCCGCCGAGAAAAGAAAAACCGCCAAAACAGGCTGAAGAAACGGCGCCTAAGGTTGCACCGGAAGAAATGCCTAAAAGCCCTGGTTCTGCAAGCGGATTCCTGAAAAACATCTGGAACACAGCGCCGCTTCCTGCAAGGAGAGCACCCGACAGAAGAACCAGTACGGAACGGGGAAGCCTTAAATATCTGATTAAGAAAAAAGTTGGGGTTTCAGCACCAAAGAAAAGACTTACGCAAAAAGAAAGAACCAGAACAAAAATTAAAATGAGTATCTTTAAAAATGTTCCGGTTCTTTTTTTCATAAAATTTTATTTCAGAAGTTCTGACAAGGTTTCAGCAGCTTCAAGGATGCGAGGTCCAGGGCGGCTGAAAATATCATCATTTACATTGTAGATTTTTTTATTTTTCACAGCAGAAAGATACTGCCATCCGTTACGGTTAGAAACTTCGGAAATATCGCCGAAGGGAAGAATGATTACCTGAGGATTTCTTGCAAGGATTGATTCTTCACTTACCATAGGATAAGCCTGATCTGTAATATCTGCAAAAATATTTTTTCCGCCGCTTATATGAATAAGTTCATTAATAAAGGAAGTACTGCCAACACTCATAAAAGGAGCATTCCAGGTTTCCCAGTAAACTGACTTACGTTTTTTATCAGAAAGCTTTGCTGTCTTTTTCTGAAGTTTTTCAAAACCTGCTTTCATTTCAGAAACAAGTTTTTCTGCATTTTTTTCACAGCCTGTTTTTGTTCCCATTAAAGAAATTTCATCAAAAACATCCTGAACGGAATCGGCAGAAGAAAGAAAAAGTTCTATTCCGAACTGATCGCAGCTTTCTTTAAGGAAATCATGCATTCCTTTTGAACCGTAAACAAGGTCAGGCTCATAAGAAACGATTGTTTCGATGCTTAAAGTTTTTCCATCAAAACCGCCAACGCTTTTTATATTTTCTGCTTCCATCGGAAAATTACAGAAATCTGTGCGTGCCGCAATTTTATCTCCTGCCCCTATGGCAAAAAGGATTTCGCATCCGGAGGGAGAAAGAACAACAATGCGGTCCGCTGCAAAAGCGGCCAGAGCGGTGAAAAAGCAAGTCAGGAAAAGAATAATTTTCTTCATATGAATTTCCTTCTTATTTCTTTAACTAATAAACAAATGGTTGAAACTTATTCATAAAAATGGGGCGCAGCGAATCATGACCAGCGCCAGTTGTTGCGTCTCAGGCATGCGGAAGCCTCGCCCTAAAAGCAACACTCCTGGCAGCTGAGGCATGAATTCGCGTTGCGGGGCCCCATTTTTCATGTTTTATTTCAACCAGTTACTTCATTATCCCTATTGTTCAATAACCATACGGCCGTTCAGGAATAAAGCACGAACCTTTCCAGTAAGTGTGCGGCCTGTAAACGGGGTCCACTTTCCTTTTGAATAGAAAAGACTTGGATCAACTTTCCACTGAAGTTCAGGGTCCACAATTGTAAAGTCCGCATCATAATTCTGGCGGAGAAGCCCTTTGTTAAGACCCATGATGCGGGCAGGATTTGCCGACATAAGCTGTGACAGTTTTCTGGCTGAAATCTGTTTTGTGCATACCAGGTCTGTGTGACAGGCAGCATAAGAAAGTTCAATTCCTGTAAAACCAGGACTTCCGCCTTCTTTGTCTTCCTGTGTGTGAGGAGCATGGTCTGTTGAAATACAGTCTACGGTACCGTCTTTAATGCCTTCAATAATTGCCTTGTTGTCTTCGATAGAGCGGATTGGAGGATTAACGATTGCAAGCATTTCTTTCCAGTCATAAGCGCTGCAGCAGATATGATGGGGTGTGACTTCGCAGGAAATATTTGTATAACCGCGTTTCTTTGCCTGGCGCACATAATCAATTGAAAGTTCTGTAGAAACATGACAAAGGTGAACTTTAGCATGAGCAAGTTCTGCAAGGGCAATATTTCTCTGTGTAAGAGTATCTTCGGCAGTGCGCAGAAGTTCATTTGCATTCATAAAGTCATCACGAATGCTTTCTGAAACGTCAGAAGGCACTTCCCCGATTTCATGAATCTTAAGAGGATCCAGAGGAATATTATTTTCTTTAAGAGTTTTAAGTCCATGCTGGCGGAAAGGTTTTGCCATGGCAGCAAGTTCAGGATCTTCACAGTGACATGCAACAATAAGTCCTTTTCTGGCAGCTTTTTCCATAGCGTTCAGCATAACTTCGCTTGAATCAACTTCACGTCCGTCTTCTGAAATTACCGGAGTACGGGCAGGATCCAGTTCATCAATATGACTGATATCTTTTCCTTCAAAATCTTTTGTAATGCTAACAACCTGAATTACGTTTGTGTAACCAAGCTGCTTTGCTTCATTCATAATTGCGCCTGCCTGTTCCTTTGAAGAAACTACAGGATTTGTATTCGGCATGGCGCAGATTGTCCCAAAGCCGCCCGAAGCACAGGCATGAGTTCCGCTTTCCAGATCCTCTTTCAAAGGCTGTCCCGGATAACGCAGGTGAACATGCATATCTATAAAAGCCGGAGTCAGGGTAAGTCCTGCTGCATCAAAAAGTTCCAGAGTACAATCATCAGAATAGCCGTCTTCAAGAAGAACAGCCTTTGCCATACTTGAAACTGTGTTTGCATTTGTAAAATAGCCGTTAAATACGGAGCGAATTTTGCCGTCAACAGAAAGTACTGCACCCGGAGTGTCTGTGCTTTCATCAAGCAGCATTGCATTATAAATAAGAAGAGCGTGTGTCATAAATATTAGTTGTTTGCGTTATAAAGTGTATCACAATATTCGCAGCGGTAAATTCCCTTTTTACGGTCTACCAGAAGGAATGTTGGTGTAACGTAATGTTCTGTAATTGTAATACAACGCGGATTCTTGCAGTTGAAAACTCCCTGGACTCTGTCAGGAAGTTCCATGTTGATTTTTCTTACGATTTTTTCATCTTCAATAACGTTTACACAAATGTTTGGATCGATAAATCCAAGAACCGAGTAATCGATATTAATGATGTTATCGATTTTGATAATATCTTTTTTGCCTGATTTTTTTGACTGAACGTTCTGAATAAGACAAGAAGTAAATGGAGCTTTGTCCAAACCAAGCCACTGAAAGATTTTCATTCCGGTCCCTGCAGAAATGTGGTCAATTACAAGGCCGTTTTTTATTGTATTTACGTTTAACATGGCTCGATTATAGCACTTTGTTACTTTTTATTTAATAAGGAAGGTAAAACACACACTTTATTTTTTTTCTTTGCTGATTATTTCCCAAAGAAGTGGCGTTTCTTCTTTTTTTTCAGACATATAAACAGAATCTCCCTTTACTATAGAAAGATTCGAATATTTCCCGAAAAAATCGAATTTATCAGTACAATCCATTTTTTTGAAAATGTTTCCTGCCGCTTTTTTTACTGTAATTTCTGAAAGCCCAAGCTGGCGGGCAATATAATCATATTTATCATTCTGAAGGATTTTACAGATAATGATGATTTCCCTGTCGGAAAGATCTTCAAAATATGAAAGGTCCAGAGATTTTCCTTTAGGTGCTTCCACAGGTTCTTCAGGTGCTGATTCTTTCGAAATATTTCCCACTGAAAAAACAAAAGTTGCACTCATAAGAATAAGAGACAGACAGACAAGATACTGAAAAAAGTTTTCAAGAAAATAAGTTTTCCCGTAAACCAGAAACTGCATAAAAACAATCAGAAGATAATAAAAACAGGCAACGCCGGTCTTCACTCTTTTTCTGACATCAAAAAATCCCTGTTCATAAATAGAAACAAGAAACATTGCAACAAAAAGGAAACTGTAAAAGATATCCGCCTGTTCCAAGGGAAGATAAATAGAAAACACAAATCCGATTATGGTATAAAAAAATACTCTTCCGGGAAAAACAAGAATAAGGATGAACAGAATACTTGAGAGAACATGAATCAGCTGATAAGCAAGATCAAAATGAACAGACTGATTTCCAAGAGGGCGAAACCATGGCGGCAGAATAATGCTGATAAGAGAGACTATAAGTGCGAAAGCCGGAAACACCCGGAAAAGGATTTTGTCTTAAATATTTTCGGCAATAAAACTTTTCTTCATGTCTTTATTTTATATTATACCCCGCTATTCTGCATCATATACCTTAGTATATTTTCCCTAAAAACCATTGCTTTACAAAAGCAGTAGGTTTATATTCAATATGTCGACAAAAAAATTATAAAAAAGGAGGTATCTATGTTCGGAAATATAATGATGTGGATCTGGCTTGCAGTAGTCATTGTCTGCGTTGTAGTAGAACTTCTGACAACATCTCTTACCACAATCTGGTTTGCCTTCAGCGGCGTCCTTATGATTTTTCTTGCAAAAACCGGACTTGCCCTTCAATGGCAGATTATTATTTTCCTGGCAGTAGCCAGCGCCCTGATGTTTGTAACACGTCCTTTGATTATGAAAAAAATCAAAACAACAAAAACAAACGTTAATGCACTGGAAGATCAGGAAGTTCTGGTAACAAAAACTGTAAGTAAATTTCAGAAAGGCGAAGTAAAAACCAAAAACGGAGTCATCTGGAACTGTGTATCTGAAAATGAAGAAGAAATTCAAAAAGGATCTGCAGCCATTGTAACAAAAGTTGATGGAAATACTTTGATTATTAGAGCCAAATAAAAAAGGAGAAGATTTATGATTTGGGTTATTATCGCACTTATTATTTTTGTTTTAATTCTGATTGTAACAAACATCAGAGTTGTTCCACAGTCATATGCTTACGTAATTGAACGCCTTGGAGGATACTCAAGCACATGGAACGTAGGTCTTCATGTGAAAATCCCTTTCATTGATAAAATTGCCAAAAAAGTAGGATTAAAAGAAAGAGTTCTGGACTTCCCTCCCCAGCCTGTAATCACAAAAGACAACGTTACAATGATGATTGATACTGTTGTTTACTTCCAGATTACAGACCCTAAACTTTACACATATGGTGTTGAAAAACCTATAAACGCCCTTGAAAACCTGAGTGCTACAACACTCCGTAATATCATCGGTGAACTGGAACTGGACCAGACACTTACAAGCCGCGATGTAATCAACACAAAAATGCGTGCATTCTTGATGAAGCTACAGACCCTTGGGGAATCAAGGTAAACCGCGTTGAAGTAAAGAACATCATTCCACCTGAGGCAATTAAAGAAGCTATGGAAAAACAGATGCGCGCAGAACGTGAACGCCGAGAATCTATTCTTATTGCAGAAGGACAGAAGCAGTCAGCTATTCTTGTAGCCGAAGGTAAAAAGCAAAGTATGATCCTGGAAGCCGAAGCTGAAAAAGAAGCTGCAGTTCAGAAAGCAAAAGGTGAAGCTGAAGCAATTCTTGAAGTTCAGAAAGCAAAAGCAGACGGTCTTCGCATGCTTAAAGAAGCAGGTGCTGATGCTGCAGTTATTAAGCTCCGCAGCCTTGAAGCTTTTGAAGTTGCCGCAAACGGACAGGCAACAAAAATCATCGTACCGTCTGATATGCAAAATCTTGCAGGTGTGGTAACATCTGTAGCAGAAATTGCAAAAACAAAATAACGGAGTACAAAATGAAACGTTTCGTTCTGATTATTTCAGCAGTATTACTTCTTGGCCTTACTTCCTGTAAAACAACAGAAGTTGAAAATATTCCGGCAGACCTTACTGCAGCCCAGCTTCTTCAGCTTGGTCAGGATGCAGAATCAGCATCACAGTACAAAGCTGCCGAAAAATATTTTGTAACAACAATCCAGCGTTTCGGGCTGGACAACGCAATCTACGTTGAAGCCCGCTATGAACTTGGAAACTGTTATCTGAAAGAAAAGAAATACGATATGGCTAAAGGATGTTTTACCGAAATTCTTTCCATGTATGAAAACTCTGGAATCGGCGAACTTCCAGCCGCCTTCCAGAAACTTGCAAATATCGGACTTGGAAAAATTCCTGAATAAGGTTTAATTTCCAATAACGATTTTTACAGACGTAATTCTTCGATTAACCTGTTCATCAACGATGAACAGGTTTTTTTTATGTATAAGAACCTGTCCTGTATTGGGAAGAATTCCAAACTGTTCAAGCAACCAGCCACCAAGTGTATTGTAATAATCACTTTCAAGATTCAGATGCAGAAGATTGTTTACATCTTCAATTGTCAGATCACCTGGAAGAATAAACTCTTTTGAGGAAATGACTTTGATGCGGTTTTCGGCAGGAATTTCTTCGTGGGCGAAGTCGTCACTCATGCGGCCGAAAACATTTTTCATAAGATCAGTCATAGTAACAACACCTGTCATGCCACCTGCTTCATCCAGAACAACTGCAAAGCTTTTGTCTTCTTTGTAAAAACGATCCAGAAGCTCAGACAAATCAAAGGTTCCCGGAACAAAAATAACAGGTTTCATCATTCGCTTTGCATAAGAACTTTCGCAATCAGTTTTCTCACGGGAAGTAAAAAGAACATCCTGATAATTAATTACACCAACAACATCTTCAACTGTTTCTTTATAAACAACGATATTCGAATATCCACTGGAAAGAAACACATCCAGAACATCATCAAAACCTGCATTCTCTTCAACCATAGCAACCAGAGAGCGATGATGCAGAATTTCATTTACAGAAATATCACTGAATCTTGAAATACGCTTAAGCATCTGGCTTTCGCGAGTTTCAAGAGTACCTTCCCTTTCACCCATTTGAATTAAAGTTTCAATTTCTTCCTGAGTTATTTCCTGGCTGACAGGCTTCATTAGCTTTTCAGTAACAAAGACTGCAAAGTGAGAAATCTGAGTAAACAGCCATACAACAGGATAAAATACTTTTTTTAATGTAAAAATTGAAACAGCGGTATTAGTTGCAGTTTTTTCAGGATCTATTCCTGCAAGTGTTTTAGGAACAATCTGACCGAAAACTGTAATGACAAATGAAATAATTAAAGTTGAAAGACCCACAGCACCATCACCTGCAATTTCTACTGCAAGTACGGTAGATAAAGCTGAGGCCAGAGAGTTTACAAAATTTGTTCCGATAAGGACAGTTGTCAAAACATTATCCATATCTTCCTTAAGAGAAGCTACCAGTTTTGCACGAGGTTTCCGTTCCTGTATCATGCGGCGAATTTTTACTTTCTGCAAAGAAAGAAATGCCGTTTCACTTGAAGAAAAGAACGCAACAAGAGAAACCAGAATTACCAGCGCAATCAGAATAAATATAATTTTAAGAGGACTCATTATTCATTTTCCTCCTCAATTACTTCTTCCATTGGAAGGTCCATTTTTTTTACCTGAATACGTTCTATTCGACGTGCCTGGATTTTCTTTACTATAAAACAAAAACCTTTATATTCAATGCTATCATTTACTTCAGGCATACGGTCTATCTGTTCGATGAACCAGCCGCCTATTGTTTCATTGATTTTTGATTCGATGGAAATATTCAGTGCAGACTGCAGATCCAGTATAAGAACTGATCCGTTTATTTCAAAATCATCCTGATTTTCAATTTCATCAAAAAGGAATACTTTTCCCCGAAGCGTTTTTTCCTCCGGTCGACTGAAAATCTTTCTGGAAATGTCTTCAGAAGCAACAAGACCGTCTGTACCTGAATATTCATCAACAACAATTGCCATAGTCTGTCTGTTTTCTACAAGAAGGCTTTGCACTGCAGACATATTCTTTGTTCCCGGAATAAAAATAGGCTTACGCATTACACGAAACATAGAAAAATTTTCCGGCTGTGTTTTATATTCCAGAAGATCTTTTAAATATAAAACCCCAACAATATCATCAATTGATTTTCTTACAACAGGAAAACGGGAAAAACCAGTACGTCCCGAAAGTTCCAGAACATCGCGATATGTTGAATCAAGGGAAACCGTTGTAATCTTTGTTCGCGGAATCATTATGTCCTGAACTTCAAGATCTGTAAATTTCAGAACCCGGGACATCATATGGCTTTCATTTTCTTCAAGAGCACCGGTTTCAGTCCCCATATCAAAATAAGATTTGATTTCCTCTTCAGTATAAGTCTGCTTTTTCTTTGCTGGTTTGATTCCAAAAAGTCTTAGGATACATCGGGAAAAAAATGTGACCACAATAATAACGGGTCGCATTACATAAAAAAGAACAGTTATAAAACCAGAAAGTGCAAAAGCAATCTGATTCGGGCAACGGGTTGAAATTGTCTTCGGTGTTATTTCGCCAAAAATAAGAAGCAGAACAGTAGCTACTATTGTAGCAATTCCAACTCCTTTTTCTCCGAAAAGTTTCAAAGAAACCGCTGTTATTAAAGATGAAATAAGTATGTTTACAAGATCATTTGAAACAAGAAGAGTATTTATGAGTTGTTCTTTTTTATCCAGAAGTTTGCCAGCACGAAGAGCTTTTTTATTCTTCTGATTACGCAGAAGACGAAGTCTAAGTCTGTTTATTCCAAGAAAAGAACTTTCAGATATAGAAAATATACATGAAAGTGCAATTAAAACAATAAGTAAAACTACAAGCGGCCAGAATGAATTGGAACCACTCGCGACGGGCACGTCCACTATTTAACCTCCGATGACGATTCTGAATCGTCTTCATTTCCACTAAGAATTTCTGTTGCCTGAAGAATTATTCCGCGGCAAGTTTCAGCCAGATCTGTTTCAGGAGAAGCCAGAACAGCATTATTCAAAAGTCCAAGTATTGCTGTAAAATCTGAAGCACCGGCTTGAATCAAAAGATTAGCAGCCATATAAAATGCCTGTTGTTTTTCTTCGCCTTCAAGGGTATCACTTTGAGCTGCATCCCGAAGTACGCCTACAGCCGAAACAAAATCTCCTGCGGCAGTAAACTTTTTGCTTTCTTCCATTAAGTAAACAAAGTAAAGGTAACTTACAAGTCCGCTTTCATTTTTCTTGTCCATTTCGGGAGCACTTTTAAAAAGTTCTTTCAGCGTTGGAAGATATTTATCATCTATAATCTGATAAATGACATTCAAAGCTTCCATTCTTTCGACAGGAGTTCCTTTCTTTGTTTCATCAACCATTTCTTGAAATGTCACAAAATCCGGTTCATACTCAGAAATCATTTCAGAAAGGCTTTCAACTGAATCAAAAACTTCAGAATAAAGTTCATCTGCGAAAGCATAACCGTCTTCATTCATAAGGAAAACACAAGGTGTATAAGTCAGGTTCAGTGTTCGGGCAAGAGAAACATTCCGCGAAATCTGGGCATTCAATGCTTCTGCAGCTTTTCTTTCCTCATCAGTTGTAAAATGAGAGACTTCCGAATTCATATAAGCTTCAGAGCCAAAATCAAAATGAACAGTTACATATTTTCCGCCCAAAGAAGATTTATATTCTGGAGAATGAAGAATTTTTGAAACAAAGTCATCACTTTCTGCATCGAACCCACCCATTGTTATGAAAAGAAGGATATTTTTCTTTTCACTTTTTGCAGTTTTTACACCGTCTGACAATTCGTGAAAAATACCGAATTCATCAGCTTGAGGAAGCTTATTTCCGCAGGAAATAAAAAGACTGAGTGTCAGATACAAAGCTGAAACTGTAAAAAATATTTTTTTTATTTTCATTTACATTCCTATAAAACTGATTTCAAAAACTGCTGAAGTCGTTCACTTTTTGGGTGATTGAAAATTTCATCAGGGGTTCCCTGCTCTGCAATTTTTCCACCGTCCATAAACCATACGCGGTCAGCCACTTCACGGGCAAAGCCCATTTCATGGGTAACAACTGCCATAGTCATACCGTCAGCGGCAAGGTCCTTCATAAGAGAAAGAACTTCTCCTACCATTTCAGGATCCAGTGCTGATGTCGGTTCATCAAAAAGAAGCATTTCAGGATTCATTGCCAGCGCACGAACAATGGCAATGCGCTGCTTCTGTCCGCCGGAAATCTGTGACGGGTATGAATCTGCTTTATCGGCAAGGCCGATGCGTTCAAGAAGCCGCCTTGCATTTGCTTCGGCTTCTTCTTTTTTCTGAAGCTTAAGAGTAACTGGTGCAAGAGTAATATTCTGAAGAACTGTCAGATGAGGAAAAAGATTAAAGTGCTGGAAAACCATACACATCTGACGGCGCACAGCATCAATATCAGTTTTTTTATCTGTAACATCAATGCCCTTAAAATAAATATGGCCTGATGTAGGAGTTTCAAGCATATTAAGACAGCGAAGGAATGTTGATTTTCCGGCGCCTGAAGGACCGATGATTACGATTTTCTCACCTTTAGAAATGTGTTCTGAAACATCGTTGAGAACAAGATTATATTTACCACCGAATCCGATAGAAAGATTTTTAACGTCAATCATTTAAACTCTCCTTAACTTCTGTCACTTCTTGCCATTTTCTTTTCAAAGACGGCAAAGAGTTTTGTGAGTCCCACAGTGAGACAAAGATATATTGCGGCGCAGGAAAGAAGAGGAATCCATGCGTTATATGTCTGATTACGAATATTGTCACAAGCTTTCTGAAGGTCAACAACGGCAATGAAAGAAGCAACCGAAGTTTCCTTAATCATTGTAATAAATTCACTTGTGAATGTTGGAAGAATTGTGCGGATAGCCTGAGGCAGAATGATTTTTGAAAGAGTCTGCCACCATGAAAGTCCAAGAGAGCGGCCGGCTTCTTCCTGGCCTTTATCTACGCCCTGAATACCTGCACGGAAAATCTCTGTACAGTATGCCCCGGAGTTGATTCCGAAGGCAATAATTGCAACCACGATGGTATTCTGCAGCCCTATAGGCGCAAAAATAACAAAGTAAAAAATCATGAGCAGAGTTGCCATTGGAATACCGCGGATTACTGTGGTATACACATTGGCAATTCCGTTCAAAACTTTATTTTTTGAAATTTTTAAGAGAGCGAATATGCATCCTAAAATCGAGCCGATTAAGACTGCGCAGAAAGAAATAAGCAGAGTTGTTCCAAGTCCCTGCAAGACCAGAAGCCAGCGCTGTTTTGCGAACATAATACGCACGAAATTATCAAACATATTCACACCCTCTTATCTATATTATCATAGATAAATTATTTTCTAACAATGATTACCTGTTTTGACTGGTAATATGGTTCAGAGAAGTCTACTTCAAGCATACGTTCTTCTGTTACTGTCATACCTGCAGCAATGAAGTCTATAGCTCCTGACTGAAGGGCTGCGATAAGTGAGTCGAAAGCCATAGCAACAACCTGAAGTTTGCGTCCTGCATCGTTTGCAAAAATCTGGCTCTGAGAAATATCAAAACCTACAACTTTTGTTCCTTCTGTATATTCAAATGGAGGGAAAGAAGCTTCTGTTCCCAGTTTAATGATGTCACCATCTGGAGCTGTTTCTTCGATTTTTGGAATTACAATTTCGCCTTCTGTAGGAATGAATGCTTTCTGGAGCATATCGTATGTTCCGTCATTTTTCATTCTTGCGATAGATGCGTTGATTGAATTCAAAAGTTCTGTATCGCCTTTGCGAACAGCAATAGCGTAATCTTCAAGAGAGAATTCCTGTTCAAGGATTTTCAGTTTTGGACTGCGTTTTACAATTTCTTTTGCAGGAAGTTCATCAAGAACGATTGCGTCAATTGTTCCGGCAGAAAGAGCAAGACCTGCATCAATTGCAGATTTGAACGAGCTGATTTTTACGTCTTCAATGTCGCTGGCATAAATTTCACCAGTTGTTCCGGCCTGAACACCAACCTTTTTCCCAACAAGGTCATCAGCGTTGTTGATTACAACTGCTGCTTTTTTCGAACAGCCTGAAATCAGGAGAACTGAAGCTGCCAGTAAAGATAATGCGATTTTTTTCATGTTTTCACCTCTAAACGAAAAATAATGCATAATTATAACAAAAACTGAATAATTATGCATTATCACCGAGATGCAGATTATTATTTTTCAGGAACCAGGAATACCGACACATAATTGTCCGTATTCAGGTATTTTATTGCTGTATCGCGAAGACTTTCAGGGGTAATCCAGGAAGTGAGTTTTTCTGTATCAGAAATAATCCACATAGGTTCATATGTATAAACCATACCTGAAGAAATTTTTCCTACCCACCATGAATTCTGGCGTAAGCTTGATTCATGATTACGCCGGTAAGTCTCCTGAAGTTTTTCAGTGTAATCAGCAGAAACAAGTTCTGTTTTCAGACGGTCAAATTCTTTCAAAACTTCTTCTGTAAGTTCCTGGCAGCGTTCCGGCTCACAGCCAAAACTGATTTCAATTCTATAGTAACGTTCAGGGTATCCATCAATATAACCGCTGACATTTACGCCATAAGCGCCGCCTTTATCCTCTCGGATTACTTCACGGAGGCGGATATCAAGAAGGCCAATAAGCTGACTCATCATTGTACTTTCATAAAAACCTTCTTCAAGACCTTCCGACACAGGAAGTGTTCCACCAACGGTAAAGAAAACATAGCCCTGATTATCAAGACCTTTCTTTACAGTTTCAGAAATTTTTCCTGCAGGGAAATCATAATAAAGATATTTTGTTTCTTCTCTGTCTGATGTTGTCTTCAAAGTACCAAGATAAACTGCACATTCATCAATCAGTTTCTTTTCATCAAAATCACCGACAAAAATGTAAGTAAAGTCAGCAGGATTTGCAAATCTTTCGCGGTAAACTTTTTCAGCCTGTTCAGGAGTCATTTTTGAAATAAAATCCAGGTCATAAGGGGCATGGCGCTCATCATTAAAAAGCACTTCCCGGATTTTATCATTCAAAACATCAAAAGGCTGATTTCCGTGATTTTTGGCAATTTCCTTTTCACTTTGAATAAGAGTATTCCAGACCTCCTTATCAAACTGAGGTTTTGTCATAAAAAGAGTAAGAAGCTGAAGATATGTTTCAAAGTCAGAATTTTTACAAGAACCATTTACAAGTTCATTTACGCCGCCAATATTGATATCGAAATTAACCTGCTTTGATGTCAGTTTTTTTACAAGCTGACTGTAGGACATTCCGTTAACCCCGGAATGAATTGCATAATTAATTGACATAATGGAAGAAGGGAAATCTTCATCACTAATGTATGAAGTTCCACCTTTTCCTGTTACCAGAACATTAATCATCTGATTTTCAAAATCAGTTTTCTTTGTAATTACTTTAATGCCGTTTTCAAAAACGTATTCTTTTGAACCAAGTTCAGGAAGTTCTTTTCTGCTGACAATTTTTCCTTTTCCCTTTGGGCGGTCCATAAGGGAATCATCATTGTCATCATCCTGATAAGCCGAAACTTCAGCATTTGTGTAGTTTTCCCAAAGGTTCATAATTTCTCTTTCAGAAGGGATATCTGTTACAGACTCTGGTGCAACTACAATAAACTTGCTTCCTCTTTCAGGGAAAAGACTTCTGATAACATCATTCACTTCCTGAACTGTAATTTCAGGAAGGAAGCCAATAACCATATCATGATATTCATCGTCGCCTACAGGAACTTTTCCATAAGAGTTTACGTAATTGATAATAAGTGAAGCACGATAATCTGAAGTACTTTTGTCTTTATTTGCATAAGCGGTTTCTGCACTATTAATAAAGTTTTCCTTCATACGTTTCAATTCAGACTCTGTAACCCCGAAAGCCTTAAGACGATCATATTCATCAAAGAACTTCTTCAAGGCTTCCGTAAACATACCTTCCTTCGGAACAACACCAAGATAATAGTGATGAGTAAGATTTGTGTACGACATTTCTCCTACTGCGGCTGCAAGCCAGGCTGCATCAGGAGTATTTGTAATTTCATCAAGACGCTGATTGATAATTGATGCGGCAATATCGGCTGCATAAAGGCGTCTCATTTCGCCGACAGTTTCTCTTGCATGATAATCCTGTTCCTGAGCCAGAATATTTACAACTGAATATTTCTGTTCAGGATCCTTAATAATAAGAATATCTTTTTGTGGATTATATGGAACTGTAAATGGTGAAACAGAAATCTTTTCTTCTGAAGCCGGAATAGCAGACATGACATTTTTTACTGCACTTTCCAGAACCGATTCTTCTGCGTCACCAACTACGATTACCGACATAATTTCAGGTCTGTACCATTTTTTATAGAAATCAAGAATACGGTCACGTGATATATTTTCAATTACATCCATACTTCCAATTGGAAGCCGTTCTTCGAAACGGGAATCTGCAAGAAGGAACGGAATCTGTTTGTCGCTGATTCGTCCCTGAAGCCCCTGACGAAGACGCCATTCTTCTGTTACAACGCCGCGTTCCTTTTCAATTTCTTCTGCCGGGAAAGTAATACCACATGCCCAGTCTTTCAAAATAAGAAGTGCTGTTTCCAGCATTGCAGGATCATCAGCCGGGATTTCAAGTTTATAAACAGTTTCTTCAAAAGAAGTATAAGCGTTCAGGTCCGCCCCGAAGTTCATACCGATTTTTTCAAAGTAATCTACAATAGCTGATTTTTCAAAATGTTCTGTTCCGTTAAATGCAAGATGCTCAATAAAGTGAGCAACGCCTTTCTGGTCTTCGTCTTCCATGCAGGAACCGGCATTTACAACCAGGCGAAGAACAATACGGTTTTTAGGTTCACCGTTCTTCTGAACGAAATAGGACATTCCGTTTTCAAGTTTCCCCTGTTTAATAGAAGAATCCATCGTAAGCGGAGTGTCATTATTAAATGAGATTTTTTTTGAGGATGCACAGGATATAATGCATCCAAGAGCCAGCACTGTGGCAAAAACAAGAACTGACCTTAAGACATGATTTTTTTTCATCTTAATTCTCCATAACTTTCAATATACAAAAATTATGGAGAAAAGATTTATTTAAAACAATACTAGATTTCTACCAGCTCGTATTCGCGGCTTCCAACCCCGATTTTTTCACTGTGAACAAGAACCATTTCCCATTCAACATTAGGATGAGTATTCTTCCAGTGGTCACCAAGGTCTTTGAATCCAGGTTTGTGGATATTTTTTGCCAGGTCTCCGTTTGGAGTTGGAGTTGCCTTACGGCAAAGGTCTACACAAGCCTGATCCAGAGCAACAGGATCAAAGGATGCCAGCATACCGATATCAGGAAGGATTGGAGCTCCGTTTTCCTGATGGCAGTCACAGTTTGGCGAAACATCACAGATCAGGTTGATGTGGAAGTTCGGACGTCCGTCTACAACAGCCTGAGTATATTCTGCAACGCGGATATTCAGGTCTTTTACAGAATTGTTTTCTCTGAAAGAAATGGCGTCAAAGTTACAGGCACCGATACAGCGTCCGCATCCAAGACAATTCTTTTCATTGATGCTCATCTTTTTTCTTGTTTCATCAAAAATGAAGCCGTCATTTGCACACTGTTTTGCACAAAGCTTACAGCCACGGCACATAAGTGGATCAATTGTTGGTTTTCCTGTAGCGTGCATGTCTTTTTTACCGGCGCGGGAACCACATCCCATACCAAGGTTCTTAAGAGCGCCGCCGAATCCCATTTCTTCATGACCTTTGAAATGGTTCAGGGAAATAACAATATCAGCATCCATAATTGCTCGTCCGATTTTTGCAGTTTTGCACTGTTCCCCGTTTCTTACAGGAACTTCAATATCATCTGTACCTTTAAGACCGTCTCCAATCAGAATAGGACAGCCCACTGTTAATGGAGTAAAACCATTCTGCCAGGCACATTCAAGGTGTTCCAGGGCATTTTTGCGGTAACCCGGATAAAGTGTATTACAGTCTGTAAGGAAAGGTTTTCCACCAAGACTTTTTACAATATCAACTACTACACGGGCGTAGTTCGGGCGGAGAAAACTTAAGTTTCCAAGTTCCCCAAAGTGGATTTTAATGGCTACGAATTTACCGTTCATATCGATTTTGTCGATTCCAGCTTTGCGGATAAGATTTTCAAACTTTTTTGGGATAGGAGCTCCATACATTGGAGTTGTAAAGTCTGTAAAATAAACTTCTGGTTTGGACATTATGACCTCTTTTGTATTAAAAGTGAAATTTCATTATATAACATTCACAAGTAAATAAAATAAAAAAACGTTATGTCCAATTCTTTCCCGGAATCAGGCATTTTCTTCTAGACATATTGGAGATAACGACATATTATTATTGATATAATTCGATAGATATTTTGGAGGCTTTCTATTATATGGCAAAATTCAGATTTAACTTGGGAGTGAAAATTGTTCTTCTCGTCAGCGCCCTTCTGATTTTATCAAATCTGTTTCTTGGAACAAATGCAGTCAAACTTTCCGTTAAAAACTTTGGTACTTTGACAGACAAGACACTTATGCAGGCTGCAGATATTGTCAGTACCCGTGTACGCGACTTTACAGACACTCAGTTTACTCTTCTGGAAGCTCTTTCTAATGTTAGTATGATTAAGCGAACTGACATCGATACACAGACAAAATGTGACCAGCTTCGCTCAATCATTAATGTTGATCCTGCAAAATACGAAAACATCGCCTTCTATGATGCAAACGGAAAAACATACAAAGCAGACGGGTCTACAATGAGTCTTGCAACAAGTCCGTATTTCAAAGCTGCTATGGAAGGGAAACGCTATGTAGCACCTCCAGCCCTTAACCCTCATACAGGAACAGTGCTTATGTTCTTTGCAGTTCCTGTAAAATCTGAAACAAATGAAATCATCGGTGCAATGGTTTCTGTTCTCAAAGGAAACCCGATTTCCGATATGATTGCAGAAGTTGATATTGGTGGCGGACTCCATCCTGTTGTTATCGACCTTATTTCAAGAAATTATGTTGCTTTCGCAAACGATGTTGCAGAAGGACAGGAAGACAGTCTGGCAACACTGGATCCTAACTCAGACATCGCGAATGTATTCAACAACCTGTTCTCTGGTAAATCAGGAGTTGCAAGCTTCTTCAACCCTATGATGGGAATGAAAGTTTACGCAAGTTACCGTCCGGTTTATCTGGAAAATCCATTTGATTCTGTAACTCCATGGACAATTTTCTGTCCGGCTCCATATGACTTCTACTTCGGCTCACTTAAAACACTGCGAGCAAGTGTATTCGGAACACTTGCCATATTCCTTGTTCTTGGTCTCATAATCGGAATCATTATGGTTCGCGTTATGATTAAACCTGTCCGCACAGTTAAAGCCATAATCAATGGAATTGCTACAGGTGACGCAGACCTTACAAAACGAATCGAAATTTCTACAAACGATGAAGTTGGGGACGTTGTAAAGAGCTTCAACATGTTCATTGAAAAACTTCAGTCTATTATCAGCCAGGTCAAAGCCTCAAAGGACAAGCTGGTTAATGCCGGGTCTGACCTGGAATCAAGTTCTCAGGACACTGTTACTTCTATTGACCAGATTATTTCCAGCCTCGAAGGCATGCTTACTCAGATTCAGAACCAGAACAATTCTGTTACCGAAACAGCAGGTGCTGTTAATCAGATTGCTTCAAACATCGAATCCCTTGACCGCATGATTGAAAATCAGGGACGTGGCATTTTGGATGCTTCTTCTGCCGTTGAAGAAATGGTCGGAAACATCAATTCTGTTACAAACTCTATGGATAAAATGGCAGATTCCTTCAATGAACTTTCTGTACAGGCTACTCAGGGTGAAAAAATCCAGAAAAACGCAACAGATAAAATCGAACTTATCAAAAAACAGAGTAACTCTCTGCAGGAAGCCAACGTTGCCATTTCTTCTATTGCAAGTCAGACAAACCTCCTTGCTATGAACGCCGCAATCGAAGCCGCACATGCAGGTGAAGCCGGTAAAGGTTTCGCCGTTGTTGCTGATGAAATCCGTAAGCTTTCAGAAACTTCAGCCGTTCAGTCAAAGAAAATCGGTGAAGAACTTAAAGCAATCATTTCTTCTATTGAAGCCATGGTTCAGGCATCTGTCGAATCAAGTAACGCATTCAATGCCGTAAACGGAAAGATTGCAGAAACAGATGAGCTTGTCCGTCAGATTAAAGGTGCTATGGAAGAACAGACTCAAGGATCTATACAGATTTCTCAGGTTCTCCGCACAATGAACGACAGTTCTCTTGAAGTTCGTACTGCAAGCCAGGAAATGGCTATCGGTAACAAAACTGTTCTTGATGAAATCCAGCGTCTTCAGGGTACAACAACAGTAATCAAAGACAGCGTTGAAGAAATGACTCTCGGTGCACGAAAGATTGCAGAAACAAGTGAAGCCCTGGATCAGATTGTTGAAAAGATTAACACTTCAATTTCTGATATTGGTGAACAGGTAGACAAGTTCACAGTATAGAAAAAGTCACGTTTGTGGACTGATAAAGAAAAGGGGTGCACTTCAAAGTAAGTGCACCCCTTTCTTTTTAACAGACTTTAATCTGCAAATTATTTAACGAAGAACAATCACACTGAATGAATTCTTTTTCAGTGTTACTTTTCCGCAGAAAGCTTTTTCTTCGCCTTCAACAATCGTAACATTTTCAGGCTTTTCAAAAGAGTTTACATCACCCTTTTCTCCGCCGCCAAGGCAGACAAGTTTCTGTGTTTTAAAATCAAACCCGGCGGCACAAAGTTCAATTTCCACATCACTGTCATTTACGTTAGCCACTTTCAGGAATACAGTACCATCATCCTTAATACTTGGATTATAGTAAATGCCCTTCTGGTAAAGAGCCTTCTGTTCATCCTTTGTATCCAGAGTCCAGCTTCCGGTGTAATTTCCGTACATTCTCTGTACCAGATAACTTGGTGTGCCATATGCCATTTCATCATTGAACCAGATCATATCCGGTGACCACTGAGTGTAACCCATACGTGCAAAAAGCGGTGCGTAGCTTGCAAGAACAACAACATCAGCATTACGTTCAACACCAGTCATATAGGCAGCTTCGCAAACTGCGCCTTCAAGTGTATTCAGGTTCGGATTATTAAAACTTCCGCTTCCTTCAGGATGAGCTGCATATTCACCTGCAAAAACCTTTACGTTTCTGTCGTAGTTGTCGTAAAAGTCCATATGTTCAAGGAACCATTTTGGCGGCATGTAATAATGTTCATCAACTGCATAAGCAAAGTCTGGATTTGACTTTGCCTGTTTACGGATAAAATCCCACTGAAGGTCAAACTGAGGCCACTGAACGCTGTCTACACTTGGACCTGCAGAACCAATCAGTTTGATTTCAGGATATTTTGCGTGAATTGCTTTTTCAAAGGCGCTGTAACGGTCCAGGAAACGGTTATCTTTTGTTTCCCACT
This sequence comes from Treponema sp., assembly GCA_018385395.1. GTDB lineage: Bacteria > Spirochaetota > Spirochaetia > Treponematales > Treponemataceae > Treponema_D. Next base: position 4,769 of record JAHBAD010000102.1, on the reverse strand, counting down.
GTTCGTTACCAATTCCCATAAGTTCAAGATTAAATGGTTCCGGGTGACCAAGTTCTGCACGAACCTTTCCCCATTCTGATGTAACAGGACCATTTGCAAACTCAACAAGATCCACTGCATCCTGAACATACTGTGCAAATTCTTCTGAATCAACATCAACCATTTCAAAACTCTGGAACTGGCAGGCAAGACCAACGTTCATAACAGGAAGAGCCTTACAGCCAAGCTTTTCACAAAGAAGGAAATATTCGTAGTATCCCATTCCAAGTGTCTGATTGTAATTCGGATAGCATACTGGTCCTGTGTAGCCTTCTATCTTCTGCCATGAATGATGAACGGCCCAGCGGCTCCAGTTGTGATTTCTGTGAACCAGTGGTTTCAGTGTATTCTTAAAGTTATAACGTGCATCCAGTGTTGCTCCTTCAATTACACAGCCGCCTGGGAAGCGGATAAAGCCCGGATGGATTTTATCAAGAAGATCAAACAAATCTTTTCTGAAAAGTCCGCAGACTGCATCGCCTGGAATCATGGAAACAAAATCAAATTCCACAACACCCGCTCCGCTTAAAGAAATTGTAAACTGCCCGAAGCGCAGGTCTCTTTCTGCAGTCAGAAGGATTTCATATTTTTCCCAGAAACAGCGGGCTTCCTTATCATTTTTCTTAAGAGGGATTACTTTCTTTGCCGCTTCTTCTCCGTCTTTATCAAGAACAGAAACAGTTACGCTTTCCACCTGTTCAGGATTAAAAAGATTTCGTGCAAAAAAAGAAACCTTGTAAGTCATGCCTTTTTTCAGGCAGATTCCTTCATAAGCTCTGTTGGAAAAACCATCCCCTGCCCCGCTGGCTGTAAAACGAAGATAATGGGGATTTTCTTTTGCAAGCGGACTTCCGCTCACCACTTTCATCTGGCCGTTTCCAACAGGGCTCCAGCCATAAAGGTAATCAGGTTCTGTAAACCAGTCTCCTTTATTCATGCCCCCAGAACATTTCAGATTTTCAAAACTGCGGTTTTCTATAAGTTCAGCATAAAGTCCGCCGTCTGCGCCATAGTTTATGTCTTCAAAAAACAGGCCTGTCATATCCGGCTGGATAGGAGCCTTTTTGGAATTGTAAAGATTAATTGTCATAATAATTACTATATTGCGGTTTTTGTATTTTATCTATAACAAATATACTGAAAAGGATGTGTAAGGTCGCTTGCGATTGGTGTTCTATAGGATATAGAAAAGCTTTAAAAAAAGCACTTAATTGTAAAATCTGAATACTTTAAAACAAAAAAAAAGCTTGCCTAAGTAAGACAAGCTTTTAAGTGAGACTGACACGATTCGAACGTGCGACCCCCACCTCCGCAGGGTGGTGCTCTAATCCAGCTGAGCTACAATCTCATAATCGCTCTTGGAAAAGCGAAAGCGGAGAAGACAAGAGTTGAACTTGCTAGGCGCTTGCGCAACCGACAGATTAGCAATCTGTTGCCTTACCGTTCGGCCACTTCTCCAAAAAACAAAAAAAAAGCGGAGCGAGAGGGATTCGAACCCCCGTACTCTTGCGAGTAAACGGTTTTCAAGACCGCCCCAGTACGACCGCTTTGGTATCGCTCCAATTGACGTTATATTATTCCTTTTATGAAAAAGTGTCAATAGGCAAACTCTTTTTTTTAATATTTTTTTGTAGGATTAAATCAAATAGATTTGTTTATTCAAGTTTAATGAATTACTCCCAGTCACAAAAATGGGTGTGTCAGGACGCTAGTTTGGGGGTCCGCCCCCAAGCCCCTGGTAAGGTAGCTGCTGTCGCAGCGATCGACAGCTGCACGTGAAGCGCGTATAAGAAACTTATAAAGCCGCGCTTCAAGTGCCCTGCACACCCATTCTGTTCCTTCGCGTAATTCATTAAAGCAAAAATATTTATTTGATTTAATCCTAGTTTGTAAAAAACTTACGCGAGGGAACAACACGACCGTCAGGAAAGTCTGCAGACCGGCTCGATAGTTTCCTTGCCGGGCTGCAACTTAGCGACGCTAGCTAGCGTTCCCAACGGCCGTGATTGTGACCGGGAATAAGTTTTTTTAGAGACCTTAGCAAATCAAATAAAATATATTTGATTTATATGTACCTTTTTGAAGGGATTTTCTTTCTTGAATTAAGTCCGGGAATTTGATAATATATTTTTATTGGTCAGGTGCTTTGCAAGTCACCTACTCAAAACCCCGCCAGATCCGGAAGGAAGCAACGGTATGAGTAGTGGGCTGTGTAGAGATTACCTGGCCTTTTTTGTTTACAAATCCAGCAACGGTATGCACAGTAATTTCGCAGAGCGCAGCTCGAGAAATTACCTTGATATAAATTTCTTATATGCAAGCGACACCGAAGGTGGCGCATGAGTAGTGGGCTGTGTGAAGATTACCTGGCCTTTTTTGTTTATAAATCCAGCAACGGTATGCACAGTAATTTCGCAGAGCGCAGCTCGAGAAATTACCTTTATATCAATTTCTTATATGCAAGCGACACCGCAGGTGGCGCATGAGTAGTTGGCTGTGTAGAGATGCTCAGTAATTTCGCAGAGCGCAGCTCGAGAAATTACCTTGATATCAATTTCTTATATGCAAGCGACACCGAGGGTGGCGCATTACCTGACCTTTTTTATTTACAAATCCAGCAACGGTATGCACAGTAATTTCGCAGAGCGCAGCTCGAGAAATTACATTAATATCAATTTCTTATATGCAAGCGACACCGAAGGTGGCGCATTACCTGGCATTTTTTGTCTAACTTCAGCCAGCGATGGGAGCCCCTGCGAAGCAGCCGACCGCAAGGCTGAAAGCCTGAGGACGGTGAGCGTTAGCGAAGGGCGGACGTAGCGGCCGCGGAAAAATTTCCGCGGGGCTGCAAAAAAAAACCGGCACATACAGAAGACTTTCTTCCATACATACCGGCTTTCCTATTTCTGCATAATTCTCAATTGCCCATTGTCAATTTTCAATTATGAATTATTCTCCAAGGCTCATCATCATATTGCTGATTGGTTTTCCAGGTGGAATCATCGGGAATACCATTTCGTCGATGTAAATCTGGGCATCGATTACGGCAGGCTTTCCAGACTTGAAAGCTTCTTCAAATACTTTCTGGAATTCTGCTTCTGTTGTTGCGCGGTAACCTGCAATGCCGTAAGCATCGGCAAGTTTTACAAAGTCTGGTCCAAAGTCCAGAGTTGTATTTGAATAGCGTTTTCCGTAGAACAGAGTCTGCCACATGCGGACGTTTCCAAGAGCACCGTTGTTTACAACAACAAATACGATAGGAAGCTGGTAATGCCCTACTGTTGCAAGTTCGTTACAGTTCATGCGGAATGACCCGTCACCTGCAAAGGCAACAACGCGCTTGTCTGGATTTCCGAACTGGGCACCCATTGCAGCACCTGTTCCGAATCCCATTGTTCCAAGTCCGCCTGAAGAAAGGAAGGTTCTTGGTTTTTCAAAGTTGTAGAACTGAGCTGTCCACATCTGATGCTGTCCAACTTCTGTTGTACAGATTGTATCTTCACCGGCAACTTCACGAACAATTTCGTAAATGCGTTTTGGATTCAGATCTTCTTTTTTGTTATAGCATTCAGGAACTTCTGTTTTCCACTGTGCAACTTTTGCCTGCCAGTCGCCGTTCTGTTTTGCCTTTACAAGTGGCAGAACGCGTGAGAGGATTTCTTTTACGTTTCCAAGCATGGCAGAATCTACTTCTACCATTTTGTTTACTTCGCAAGGGTCAATATCAATCTGTACGATCTTTGAGCGCTTGCAGAATTCTTTTGCATCGCCAATAACGCGGTCACTAAAACGGGTTCCGATACAAAGAAGCAGGTCAGATTCATCAGCTGCAACGTTGGATGCTTTTGTTCCGTGCATACCGATCATGCCTGTACAAAGTTCGTGGCTGTTTGGGAAAGCAGCTTTACCCATAAGTGAAAGTGAAACCGGAATGCGTGCTTTTTCTGCCAGTTCTTTAAGTTCAGCACAGGCGTCTGCAATTGTTACACCGCCACCTGCATAAATGAAAGGACGTTCAGAAGCGTTTATCATATCTGCAAGCTTTGCAATTTCTTCATCACTTGGCTTTGAAGTTTCAAGAAACTTGCTTGCCTGAGATTCAGTTCCCATTTTTGAAGGATCCAGTTTTCCGCCTTCTACAAATGTGTATTCTGTTACGGCTGCTGTAATGTCTTTTGGAATATCAATAAGAACAGGACCCGGGCGGCCGCTTTTTGCAATAAGGAAAGCTTCACGGATTGTATCTGCCAGTTTTGTTACATCACGAACCATGAAGTTGTGTTTTGTGATTGGCATTGTTACACCGCAGATATCAATTTCCTGGAAAGAGTCTTTACCAAGCTGATTCTGTGGAACGTTACATGTAATGGCAACAATTGGAATAGAATCCATGTAAGCTGTCGCAATACCAGTAACAAGGTTTGTAGCACCAGGACCAGAGGTTGCCATACAAACACCGACTTTTCCTGTTGAGCGTGCATAACCGTCAGCTGCGTGAGCGGCGGCCTGTTCATGAGCTGTCAGAATATGTTCAATTCTGTCCTGATTTTTATAAAGCTCATCGTAGATATTCAGGATTGCTCCTCCCGGATATCCGAAAATAGTTTTTACACCCTGTTCAATCAGACATTCAATAACAATCTGTGAACCGTTCATCTGTGCCATATATATTTTACCCCTTAGAGTGATTTGTTTTCATTTTCATTTTAATAGAGAAAAGAGTTTAAAAC
>JAHBAD010000099.1 GCA_018385395.1 Treponema sp. | reverse complement strand
TTCGCGTAATTCATTAAAACAAAGATATTTATTTGATTTAATCCTGCTTGTAAAAAACTTACGCAAGGGAACAACACGTGCCACCAGGAAATCACAAAGCGCGGAAACGATAGTTTCATTACCGCGCTTTGTATTAGCGACGCTAGCTAGCGTTCCAAACGGTCGTGATTGTGACCGGGAGTAAGTTTTTTAGAGGCCATAACTAATCAAAAAAATATATTTGATTTATATGTTCATAAAACAAAAAGCCCCCGAAACAAAGTTCCGGGGGCTTTCCAAGCTTAAAAGCTTATGGCAAAAAGTCTAATTACTTAGATTTTTTAGCTGGAGCTTTTTTTGCAGTTGCTTTTTTGGCAGCTTTTGCAGCTTCGGCAGCTTTTGCAGCCTTAGCAGCCTGGTTAGCTTTGATAACAGCCTGAGCACCAGCAAGACGAGCAGCTGGTACACGGAATGGAGAACATGAAACGTAGTTCAGTCCCAGTTTGTAACAAAGTTCGATAGAAGCTGGGTCTCCACCGTGTTCACCACAGATTCCCAGGTGAAGGTCAGATTTTACTGAACGTCCAGCAGCTTCTGCCAGACCGATCATAGCACCAACACCTTCATCAAGAGTCTTGAATGGATCCTGGAGGAGAACTTTCTGGTCGAGGTATGAATCGATGAACTTAGAGTAGTCATCACGAGAGAAACCGAATGTTGTCTGTGTAAGGTCGTTTGTACCGAATGAGAAGAAGTCAGCGTACTGAGCGATTTCATTTGCTGTAGCAGCTGCACGTGGGAATTCGATCATAGAACCAATCTGGAACTTAAGTTCTGTTTTCTGTGATTTGTTTACTTCAGCGATTACAGCTTCAGCCTGTGCACGGATCTGTTTAAGTTCTGCGAATGTTGTTACGTTTGGAATCATGATGCGAACATCGTGTGCCAGACCTTCTTTTTCAGCTTTAGCTGTTGCACGAGCAATAGCTTCAACCTGTGTTTCGTAGATTTCTGGGTATGTAATAGCCAGACGACATCCACGGTGACCGAGCATTGGGTTGTGTTCGTTAAGTTCTGCGTATTTTTTGTTGATTATTTCAACTGATACACCGAGTTTTTTAGCAAGAGCTTTTGCCAGTTCTGGTGTTTCAGCCTGTACGAATTCGTTAAGAGGTGGGTCCAGAAGACGGATTGTTACTGGGCGTCCTTCCATTGCCTTAATGATTCCGTAGAAGTCTTTTTCCTGGAGTGGAAGAATAGCTTTCAGGTTTTCTTTACGAGCAGCTGTATCTTCAGAAATAATCATTTTCTGGAATGATGTAAGTTTTGGTTCTTCGAAGAACATGTGTTCTGTACGACAAAGACCAATACCTGCAGCACCGAAGCGGAAAGCCTGTGGAGCTTCGTTCTGTTCTGCGTTAGCAAGAACTTCGAATCCCTTAACTTTCTTTCCAGAAGGTGTTGTGCGTGTTGATTTTGCACGAACTTCATCAGCCCAACCGAGGAATGTTTCCAGGTCACCAGAAACTGATGCTGGAGTTACAGGAATTGCTTCACCGTATACTTTACCTGTTGAACCGTCGATAGAAATGATGTCACCTTTCTTGAATTTAACTCCACCGATTGTAACTGTGTCTTTTCCTGTGAATACTACATCTGAACATCCACAAACACATGGTGTACCCATACCACGAGCAACTACGGCTGCGTGTGATGTACGTCCACCTGTTGAAGTCAGGATACCCTGAGCAACATACATACCGGCAATATCATCTGGAGAAGTTTCTTTACGAACGAGCATAACTTTCTTTCCAGCTTTGTCCCATTCTACAGCTTCGTCCGCTGTGAATACGATAGCACCACATCCAGCTCCTGGTGAAGCGTTGAGTGCAGATGCCAGAGGTTTTGCTGATTTAAGAGCTTTAGCATCAAACTGTGGGTGGAGGAGCTGATCAAGCTGATCTGGTTTTACGCGAAGAAGAGCTTCTTCTTTTGTGATCATTTTTTCAGCAACCATGTCTACAGCCATCTTAACAGCTGCTGGACCTGTACGTTTACCGTTGCGGCACTGGAGCATGTACAGTTTTCCTTCCTGTACTGTGAATTCCATATCCTGCATATCGCGGTAGTGTTTTTCAAGTCTGTTGCGGATTTTTGTGATTTCAGCGAAGATTTTTGGCTGCTGCTGTTCAAGAGCAGAAATATCCATTGGAGTACGGATACCAGCTACAACGTCTTCACCCTGAGCGTTGATAAGGTATTCTGCCATGAAGTGGTTTTCACCAGTTGATGGGTCACGTGAGAATGCAACACCAGTTCCTGATGTTTCACCCATGTTTCCGAATACCATGGCCATAACTGTAACAGCTGTACCTTTGATTTTGTTTTCATCAATGTTGTTGAGCTTGCGGTAAATGATAGCGCGTTCGTTCATCCAAGAACCGAATACAGCACCGATAGCTCCCCACATCTGTTCCTGTGGATCCTGTGGGAATTCAGAACCCTTTTCTTTTTTGTACATTGCTTTGTACTGTTTTACTACTTCCTGAAGATCTTCTGTTTCAAGTTCAACGTCTTCTTTAACGCCTTTCTTTGCTTTTACAGAATCAAGGATAGCTTCGAATTTGTCATGTTCTACACCCATTGCTACGTTTCCGTACATCTGGATGAAACGGCGGTAAGCATCCCATGCGAAACGTGGATTGTTTGTTTTTGCTGCAAGACCAAGAACAGATTTGTCGTTAAGACCGAGGTTGAGGATTGTATCCATCATACCTGGCATAGATTCAGCAGCACCTGAGCGAACTGAAACAAGGAGCGGATCCTTTTCGTCTCCGAGTTTTTTACCCATAGACTTTTCGAGCTTCTTGAGGTTCTTCTGAACTTCAGCGTCGAGGGATGCAGGATACTGGCGTCCGAGCTTGTAGTATTCCTGACATACGTCAATAGAAATTGTAAATCCTGATGGAACTGGAAGACTCAGTGGTTTTTTTGCCATCTGAGCAAGGTTAGCACCTTTGCCACCAAGGATGAGACGCATTGATTCATCACCTTCTGCATCTCCGTCACCGAAAAAGTAAACATACTTAGCCATTGGTTTTTCTCCATTAAAAAAGAAATAGAATATATAGTTTAAAAATAATACTCTCAAAAAAATATATAGTCAATTGAAGAATACAATAGAAGATAAATCATAGAAAGAATTCTGCTATTCGTGATATAATCTTTTTATGAAAAGCATTAACGAATACGGAATTTACGTTCCTGAAATTTTACTCCCAAAAAAAATTGATGTAAAAAGCTGGTCAGTAATTGCATGTGACCAGTACACACAGAATCCTGAATACTGGAAAAAAACTTCCGAGGCTGCAGGATCAAATCCTTCAACTCTGAATCTTATCCTCCCTGAAGTTTATCTCAATGCTCCTGACAAACAGGAACGCATTTCAAAAATTCACAAAGCAATGAATGAATATATGACAGGTGATGTTTTTGCAGAACCTCTCAAATCCTTTGTTTATCTTGAACGCACAACAGCATTCGGCCGCACACGCAAAGGTCTTATGTGCTGCATCGATCTTGAAACCTACGAATGGAAACCTTTCACAACTGCCAATATCCGCGCAACAGAAGCAACAATCATCGAACGCATTCCACCAAGAATGGAAATCCGCCGTGGCGCTCCACTTGAACTGCCACACATTATGCTGCTTGTAAATGACAAGGACGGATGTCTTGTTGAAGCCTGTGGAGAAAATGCAAAAAAAGGCTCACCGGTTTACGACGGCGACATGATGATGAACGGCGGAAAAATTTCCGGCTGGGCGGTAACAGACAATTCCATTGTTGAAAAAGCTCTGAACAAAATTGCCGAAGAAAACCGTCAGGCAGACGGCAGCACATTCCTGTTCGCCGTAGGCGACGGAAACCATTCTCTTGCAACTGCAAAATCAACCTGGGAAGAACATAAAAAAGAAACAGGCGCAACTGATGACAATGTCCGCTACGCCCTTGTTGAAATTGTAAACATTTACGATAAAGGTTTGACTTTCGAACCAATCCACCGCGTTGTATTCAACGCCGACTCAGAAAAAATGATTTCTGTTCTGGAAGAAAAGCTTGGCGGTAAAAAAGTTGAAGCATCTTCAAAAGAAGAAATGATTGAAGCCGTAAAAAAATCAAATGCCGATTTCGGATTCGCATACAAGAAAAACGGAAATCAGAAATACGTAATCCTTAAAACCGAAATCAAAGAACTTGCTGTTTCAAAACTTCAGCCTGCTCTGGACGAATACTTGAAGACTGTCCCTTCGACAGGCTCAGGGACCGCTGTGGCCGACGGAATGGAAATTGACTACATCCATGGAACAGAAGATGTTCTTGAACTTGGCACAAAAGACAATGGAACCGGAATTCTTCTTCCACCGATTGCAAAAGAAAGTTTCTTTGAAACAATCGGGAGGACAGGACCTCTTCCACGCAAAAGTTTTTCTATGGGCGAAGCCGATGAAAAACGTTTCTACCTTGAATGCAGAAAACTTTTTAACTAAGCAGATTTTTTATGGCAACCTTTTCGATTAGTGAAGTTGAAGAATTAACAGGTGTAAAGCAACATATCCTCCGCTACTGGGAAGAAGCAATCCCCGGATTTTCAGTTCAGAAAAATCTTGGAGGGCACAGAGAATATACCCAGAACGATCTGGAAATGGTTATGCGACTAAAACATCTTATTCTTGAGAAACGCTTTACTACTGAAGGTGCCAGAAAACAGCTTCTGGAAGATGCAAAAGCAAAATCTGACAACATTGAACTTGTTCAGGAAATCCATGATGCCAGAAGCGAACTTACTGATTTATATCTTTTTGTAAAAGGGCTTAATAAATAAATGATTCTTTCTAAAACTTCTCTTTTTGACAAATCAAATATTCCTGCTGACTCAGTGAATATTCTGGAAAACTTTGATTCAATCGTTCAAAGTGTCCGTCCATTAAATTCAAAACAACTTCAGCAGCTGCCCCACAACATAAAAGAATTTTCTCATCAGCTTACAGACGAAAGGGGCAGCCGCCGTCTTGGCTACATGAATGAAGCAATCCAGCTTTCTGTTTACACAAGATATTATCTCTGGTGGAATCTTGTCCGCCAGGTCCGCCTTTTTTCAAATCTTAATACATCTGCATTTCCTTCAAAAGATGAAGTGACTGCTCTTGATATCGGAACAGGTCCTTTAACTGTTGTTACTGCTCTCTGGCTCGCCCGCCCAGAACTCCGTACAAAAAAAATCACCTGGTACGTAATGGATGTTTCACAGAATTCCATGAAAGCCGGAGAAGACATTTTTCTTTCTGTTGCAGCAAAAACAAAAACAGAACCATGGAAAATTATCCGTGTAAAGGGAAGCTTTGGAACTCATATAAATCAGAAAGCTGATTTCATTACCTGCGGAAACGCAATGAATGAAATGGAACAGGCTTCTGACATGCCTCCTGAATACAAAGCAAAAAAGCTTTACGAACAGCTAAAATCTTACGCTTCACCAGACTGTAAATATCTTATGGTTGAACCTGGTGTTCCAAAATCGGCAAGGCTCTTAAGCCTTTTCAGAACCCGCTTTATCAAAGACGGCTTTAATGTTCAGGCCCCCTGCCCTCACGCCGGCGAATGCCCGATGAACGGCTTTAAAGCTTACACTGGAAGCCAGAATAAATGGTGTAACTTTGCCTTCAGCACAGACGATGCTCCAAAGAAACTTTTAAAGCTTTCTGATATGGCAAAACTTCCGAAGGAACGTGCTGTATTAAGTTTCATTTCTGCAATTCCGGGGAACGCTTTGGAAAATGCCGAATCTTCTGCAAAACCTTCAAAAGAACCTGCCACACTTACTCTCCGCATTGCATCTGACCCGCTGAAACTTCCAGGATGGCAGACAGGTTTTTACGCTTGTTCAGAACTGGGACTTACACTTGTTACAGTTCCCACTCCAAAAGACAACTGGAAGCCTGAAAAAAAGACAAAAGCTTCTTTACATGCAGCCCGATCACCTGGCAGCAACAGCAATACTAAAAATTCAAACAAAACTGAAAAACCGATTGAACTTGCAAGCGGAGACCTTCTGACAGTGAAGTTAAATAAAAAAGCACCGGATCTTCCGAAAGATGAAAAATCCGGCGCTGTAAAAATCAACCTGTCAAATCAGGTGTTTTAATTAGAATCCAAAACAGAAAGTGAAATAAGCACCAAAACCTTTTCCTCTCAAACTGTTTTTAAAGTCTGAACCGGCCAGTGAAACGCCTGTATCAATTTCCAATGCACGAACATTGAACATCATCCCTGCTTCATGCCTGAACATTTCATTAATGTATTCAGTTGAAACCGAAGCTCCCAGAATTCTTAAAAGTGAAATACTTGCACCGGCATGATACTGCGGATAGAAATATGCTCTTTTCGAGAACGGATATCTGACGCCACAACCAATAGAACCATCAATCTTTACCATATCTAACAATGGTTTCCATTCAACACCTGCCATCATAGTCAAAGGTCTGTTAATTGATCCTGTATGTGTTCCAATCTCAATATCCCCAGTATTCATATTAAAAGGTGAATTTTCATCCGGGTTCATCAGATTTATGGCACAACTAAAGTCACCGCTTGTCTCAACTTTAGAAACAAGTTTTCCAGGAACAACTGGAAGATGAACATCACCTGTTACCTGAAGGCCCAGGAAAAGAGGAACTTTTACACCAAGTGCAAGATCAAATCCAGAAGTTCCTAAAATCGATGAAGGAGATCCTGTAAATTCTCTAGTTTCGATTATTCCAGCATCAATTCCTGATTCAACAAGCAGCGAATAAAGGCCGTCAATCTTAATTGTACCTTCTTCTGTATTTGTAATAGTTGCACCCGATTTTCCCATTTCAGCATGAACTAAAGGAACGAAAATCGAAGGAGTTGCACTGATAGAAATTCCCTGCACCTTAAAACTGACTGGAGTTTTGAAATATGCAAACAAATCAACCTGACTGTTTGAAGTAAACTCCATAGGTTCATTAATTTTATTTCCCTGGCCAAGAAATTTGAACAGATCTTTAGAAAGTCCCAAAGTTACGTTTCCATCAAGTCCAGTTTCAAAACCTGCTTTTACTCCAAGAATATTCAAAGAAAGGGCAATATTTGTTTCTTCTGTAAAACCAGTTACAAACCCTTTCTTTGGAAGATCCTTATAAATCTTTGGAAGATCAATTACCGCTTCTTCCTGGAAAAATTCCGAAATTCCAAAAGCATTATTTGTAGCTGTTACATCAGCATCGACCTTAATTTCAAATATACGTTTTCCAATTGTTTCAGCCGACACAACAGAAGTAAGAATCAATAACGAAATAATACAAGTAACAATCTTTTTCATTTTTCCACCCTCCTGTTAGTTATTTCCATTTTTAGAACCATTCAAAGTGAACTCTCCGTCAGTTTTCAGCTGGAAATCAATACGGCTCTCAAGAGTCATGTCCGAAAGAATACTCATTTGTCCCGAAGGGAAACGAATCTTCACTGAAGGAGAATATGGATAAGCTTCAAATGCACCTTTTATATCCTCTCTTGACATTTTATAACTTCCATTCTCAAGGTTCAAAGGATCATCATCAAATCCATCTGAATCAAGATCCATTACAAATTCAACGCTCTTATTCTCTTTATTCTCCGAAGGATCATAATAGAACGGAATATGTGATGAAGTCATAAAAATAGTGAAACTTTCCACGGCGTCAAGGAAACTCAACATTGAAGATTCTGTAGGAGCTTCGCTGCGACCGAAAAGGTCATTTTTTTCGCCGTCGTTTGAATCGTCGCCAAGTCCAGGCATTGCCATATCTGTATCACTGCTTACATTGAAAACAAAAGGAATTACAATATAAGCATAATTTGCAAGGGAAGTTTTCTTTCCGTCCAGATCAGCTTTCTGCATTCTGATATTCTTTTCACCATTAATTCCGGCAATGTGGATATCATATTTTATTTTCAAGCTGTCATTTGAAGAGAAGCTTATTGTACTTGCAATATCACCACTGCAGGCACTTTCAATTTTCGACAGATCAATCTGAGCAATTTTTCCTGTTTCATCAAGATTAAGGTCAGGACGATTTTTTGAAAGATCAAGAGTCTCACCTTCTTTCAGAAGATCTACGCTGTCTGCTCCAATTACAGTTATTTTTCCGCCAATTGAAACATCTTTAAATGCATCCATATCAGGCTTCTCTGAATAAATATAAACAGGAACAGAATCTATTTTTACGTTTCTGCAGAAATCATCACCTAATGCACTCATCATACTTCCAAAGTTGATTTGTGTATCCACTTCATCAGATTTATCCATATCTGAATCTGAAAGATCTACAAGAGCTTCAGACCAATCAATATGAGGAACCACATTTACACAAAGCTTATATTTCTGTGGTTCTTCATCTTTTTTTGAAGGAACAACATTTTTCAAAACGCAGGTTTTATTAACACCGTCATCATAATATTCCGGAAGTTCAATATCAGCTGTGAAATCTACTGTTGCATTATCCTCTCCATTTTTTGTCGGCTTTCCAGGCAAAGTTACATCATCTCTAGGTGCTTTGAATGAAGCGTCTTTATCTGTTTTTCCTGCTGTCAGTGTAATTTTCTTATCAATATTTAAGAAAGTTGAATTCAGTTCAAGGTCAATATCATTTCCTTCAGGAAGAGTATTGGTATATGTGATTTCAAAATTTGATTCATCAAACCAGATTTCCGAAACCATCTTTGTTACATCATCAGTAAGGGGTTTTCCTTCATCTTTATGAGGATCAAAATCAGGAGCCAGTTCTGTAAGATTTACTTTTACTGACGCAATTTCATCAATACTGCAGCTGTAAGTAAATTTCAATTCAGATAAATCAAGTGTAGCGTTCTTAAAATCAAGAGATGCTGTTGGTATGATTTTAAGGTCCTGATTAGAAATATCTTTATCTTGAAGGTCAACGGTTCCACTGCCATCTGTAATTTCCAGTGCACCGGAAGTTGCAAAGGAATAATTAAGATCACATTTTCCGCCAGAACTGTTTCCCTTTACAAGTTCAGTCTTTAATAGACCTTTTCCAATAACCACATCAGAAACTTTTTCAAGACTGAACGGAACAATCTGCTCTCCAATATTGATATTATCACGTTTTGCAGTTACCCCATTGGCTTTAGAAATTTTTGCATCAGAACTAAGGTCTGCAATAAAAATATCGTCAGAAGACCAATTCAACTGATTTTTTTTTGTGTACGAAATATCTTTAAACTTAATCTTCATTCCCTCTTTATGGAGACTCTTTCCACTCAAAGGAATTTCAGCAACCCAGTCTGGTGAAAAACTTACTTCATCCGGCATTCCGCTAAGCTGAATATTTTTAGTCTCACTATTCTTTTGTTCAAAATTAGCACTGGAAACTAATTCATCATTATAATAAAGTTCAACCCCAGAAGCCCCTGTTGCATTTTTCACGTAAACATTCAGCGAACCTGCAGAAAATTCAAATTCAGAGAAATCTTCTTCATCTGAAGCCGGCGCATTTGTGACAGAAGCTTCAGCAATAATTGGTCCGCCAAACTTTATGATACTGCAAAGCTCTTCCGAGATTTTTTCGGCAAGATCAATTTCTCCTGGTTCCACAGAAATATCCGGCATTTCAATTATCTGTTCAACCGAAATTGGTTCCCCGTTGTACAAATCATTCTGGATATATTCACCCATATCAAGTTCTACAGGATCCCCGACAGGCATTTCCATAAGTAACTGTCTTACATTACTTTCCCCATTAGGATTATACTGATACATTTTTATCTTGCTGTCAGGGTCTTCTGACGAGAACATTTCATCAAAATTCATCATTGAGCTAAGATCTTTATTCATCTTTGCAAGAGTGAAATTATACTCGGCATTAGTAACAACTTTGTATTTTTTTGGAACAACGAAAGAACACCCGGAAAGCATTGCTCCCAGTGTAATTGCTCCTGTTATCAAAAGAAGATTCTTCTTCATATATACCTCCTGAGCTTACAGCCCGGCAAACGGATTGTAACTTTCTCCACTGTCTGCAGGTTCATAACGTCTGCTTCCAGAACTGGAGATTTTTGAGTTATTAGGTTTAATATAACCATTTTTCCCCGGATTTGCATCCTTTTTCTTCACTACAACAACTTTACGTCCGGAAGAGTTACTTCCTGCAGGATGAGCAGCTCCAGAAACCGGGCGTTCGCCACTGGAAGAACTGCGCTTTCCTTGAGTTCCACCCTGACCGATGCGGCTCATGGCGTCAGACTTAAGGGAAAGCCCGATGCGATGACGGTCTTTATCCAGGTCGATGATTACGAATTCCTTAATATCCCCTACTTTGATTACATCCATAGGATTTTCGATAAAGCTGTCAGAAAGTTCAGAAACGTGAACCAGGGCAGTATCGTGAATACCGATATCTACGAAAGCACCGAAGTCTACAACGTTCTTGATTTTACCTGTAACCTTCATGCCTTCCTTAAGGTCTTCAAATTCCAGAACGCCTTTCTGCATGATTGGAGCGGGCATTCCGTCACGCGGGTCACGGTTTGGTTTCTGAAGTTCTTCTACGATATCAGTTACAGTCTGAAGTCCAAGGTTGTATTTTTCGCAGAGAGCCTTAAGCATATCGTTTCCGATTTTTTCCTTTGCCTGAACCTTTGGAAGAATTTCACGGGCAACTTCATAATTTTCCGGGTGAACCCATGTGTTGTCCAGTGGATCTGAACTTTCAGGAATCTTTAAGAAACCTGCACACTGTTCAAAAGCTTTTGGACCAAGACCTGGAACTTCCTTAAGGCTTTCGCGGCTCAGGATTTTTCCATTTTTATCACGGAAATCTACAATCTTCTTTGCAGTGCTCATTGTGATTCCTGAAACATAAGAAAGAAGCATGTATGAAGCTGTATTCAGGTTTACACCAACATTGTTTACTACAGAACCTACAACTTCATCCAGAGTGTCTGAAAGTTTTTTCTGGTTTACATCGTGCTGGTAAAGTCCAACACCGATTGCTTTAGGATCAATTTTTACAAGCTCTGCCAGAGGGTCCTGCAGACGGCGCCCCATAGAAATAGCACCGCGGATTGTAAGGTCCAGTTCAGGGAATTCTTTTGTAGCAACTTCCGAAGCTGAATAAACCGAAGCTCCCGATTCATCAACAACAGTGTACATAACGTCACTGTCTTTATAGTTTTCTGTAATAACTTTTGAAACAACAGCCTGAACTTCCTGGCTTCCGGTTCCGTTACCAACAGCAACAACCTGAATGTCATACTTGTCGATGGCGTCGTTCAGCTGCTTGTAAGCATCTTCCGGATTCTGCACCTGGAAGATTTTGAAGTAACCAAGATACTTTCCGGTTTCATCAAGGGCAGCACACTTTGTACCTGTACGGATACCAGGGTCAATGCCAAGAACGCGGCTTCCCTTAATGGGCTGTGTCATAAGAAGGTTCTTCAGGTTTTCGCTAAAGAGCTCAATGCCGTGTTCATCTGCAGCATCTGTTTCGTCAGAACGGATTTCACGCACAACAGCAGGAGAAAGAAGGCGAACAACACCGTCTTCAATAGCTTCTTCGTGGTATTTATTATGAATGTCAGCTTTACGCTGAAGAGTTTTTACGGCTGTATCAACATCAACATCTATTGTTACATCCAGAGCCCCTTCACGTTCTGCACGGTTGATGGCAAGAATGCGGTGAGGCTTTACCTGGTTCAAAGGTTCTTCAAAATCCCAGTACATTTTGTAAGTTGATGTATTTTCTGCAACTGAAGGGTCTGTCCCCTCTGGAACGATTCCCTTTGTTTTAATAAGACCTGTTCTCATGTAAAGGTCATGAATTACTTCGCGGTTCTTTGTTTCCTGGCTTACACGTTCTGCAATAACGTCTTTAGCACCATCCAGTGCGTCTTCTACAGAAGGCACGTTCAGCGCTTCGTCCTGGCAGTCAGTCTTTACGTATTTTGCAGCTTCAGCTTCTACAGCAGAGTCATTGTTTGCTCCAAGCATGAAATCTGCAAGTGGTTCAAGCCCCCGTTCAATGGCTGCCATTCCGCGGGTCTTCTTCTTTTTCTTGAAGGGTGCATAAAGGTCATCAAGGGCAGTAAGAGTCTGAGCGCTTGAAAGAGCGGCAGCAAGAGTTTCTGTAAGTTTTCCCTGAGCGTAAATCTTTTTTATGTAATCAATACGTGTTTCTTCAAGATTCTTGTAAGATTTGAAAAGGTGATCACAGTCACGAACCTGAACTTCATTCAGATTGTCATGGCGTTCTTTTCGGTAACGCGAAATAAAAGGGATTGTACAGCCTTCATTTACCAGGCTGATAACTGCACTTACCTGAGACATGCGGATCTCAAGTTCTGCAGCGATTTTTTTCATAATTTCAACTTCGTTGACTGTTAAAGCTTCAATAGCTTCGGGTGTGTATTCCATAAGTACTCCAAAATTAGATGTATTGTATATTATACTGAATTTTGGGGGGTTATGTGAAATTTATGGACCTGATTCCGGCTTTTCGTGGTTCCGCCTTCCGGCTCCATTCTTACGTTCTGGTGGTTTCGCCAGGCTCAACCACCATCACTTCAGAACGCTTCGCGCCACTACAATCCGGGGTAGTTTTATTCTTTAAGGTTCAAAGCCGGAACTATTCCGTAATATTCAATATAACACTTGTCATAACAATCTCCATACCCGTCAGTTTCGATATAACGAACAGTAGAAGAAGATTTGTAATGAGGTGAACGCAGGTAATATGCAGTACTGTAATCTGAACCAGGTTTTCCGGCCCTTATATAATTTGCAAGGGCATAGTCTGTCATTTCTCTGGTACGGAACATCTCATTTACCGGTGCATAATTTCCAAATTCTGAATATTTCAGTCCTGAATCTGTAACTTCCTTTTCGCTTAAAAGGAAAATTTTATCCTCTGTGTTTTCACAGGTAAAATCAAATTTACTGTAAGCATTGTTTCCGTCTGCAGCAGGAAGTTTTGCAAGACTATCTGAAGTACTTTCACTGGAGTTATCTACTGTTGTAACTGCAATCAGTTTTCTCTGATTTTCAGTAAAAGCCCGCTGCAGGAAACCAATATTATTCCAGTTTACGTCACTTGCTGTGCGTCCCCCGCCTTCCTTTACATACTGATTGTCAATTCCATTCAAGAAAGCACGGACATTTGAATATTTATAGTTGTTTGCGTAAATCAGTTTGCTTCCAAGGTGTCTGTTATCAACAGAACCGTAATAAGGAATATCTGCAGTTATTGCCGAAGCACAAACCATAGTATTTCCCATTTTCTGCCATTTCAAAGGCTCAACCTTAAAGTACAGAACTCTGTGACCATTTAATTGCTGAACATTACTTTTGTCGCCACCAGTATAAGAAATGCCTGTAGAGGTTTCATTTCCGTTTTCATATACTCTTTCGTACCAGGCGCCGTCATCTCCAAGGTAATAAGTTACACCGCCAAGGTCATTGAATACTCTGAAATGAGTTTCATCAATGTATACTTTCGGATCTTTAAGACTCTGAGGCCATACTCCGAAAGTATATTCTTCAGCCCCATTTGAATAATCCTGAACTTTTGTTAAAGCACCAAGAGTTTCAAAATTGTCTGCATTTTTTTCTACCAAAGTCCAGTCAATGGCAGAAACAGTTGCATCTCCATTTGCGCTGCTTCCGTTTCCGCTTACCTTATAAATGCTGGTATTTCCAAAATAGTCTTTTGCTGTAACTATTACGAAATCATCATAAAGGTCACCCTGAATTGTAAATGTGGCTTTATGTGCAATATCTTCAAGATCTTTCTGGAGGCTGTCGTAGTTATCAAAATAAAACTCTGATGACCAGAAATAAGTATTACTTGTGGAACCTGAAGAACCGCTCATATAAGTTTTTGAAGTACCTGGTACAATCTTTTCATCATGATGAGCGTTAAGACAGGTTTCCCAGTAAGGACATAAACAGAAATATTCTCCGATATCTGGTGGAAGATTACAGGCAAAAGACTCGTGATCGGGGAATTCACGTTTGTAATATTCTTCATCAATCAGATACATCCAGTCCTTAAAATAATCATATTCTTCCTTCAGATATTTGTCGGTTTCTATATTCTTAACTTCAACATAGCCTTTTATAGTCAGGTCGCGGCTCATATCTTTAACCGTAAGGTTATATTCGTCAGATGTCAAAGTTCTTTGGCTTGCAGTCTCTTCATACTCTGATTGATATCTTCTGGTACTAACTTCATCTATTATAACTTGGGAAAGATTTCCTTTATTTCTAAAACCATCAATTTTAAGAAGATCCCTGTTTGAAAGCCCGATATTTCCTTTTTCTTTGTCTTCAGAAAGTTCCAGAGTAAAATTCACATTATTTCCGGTTTTTGACCAGTCAGTTATTTTTATATCAGGACCTTTTGTATCTGCCTTTACAATTACTGTCTGTTCTCTGCTTTCAAGGCCATTAAATGTTTTCAGAGTATATTCAGTGCCTTCGCCATTATTCAAATCTTTAAGAGTCAATGGAATGTAAACTGTAGGACTACAACAATGTCCTGCCCTTAATTTCTCTCGCTGATTTGACTTGAAAATCTGTCCTTGTGCCTGGGCCTCAAAATCATAAATATACTTGTCTTTAATGAAATAAGCCTTAAATTCTATTCCTTCTTCCGGGTTAGCAACATAAGTTACTCCATCCTTATAAATACTTGAGTTCTGGTCAGGATCTCTGTTTTCCCATACTATAACTTTTCTATTCCATGCACCATCATCTGCATCTACTGCAAAATCGCCGGTTATAGCAGGACTTCCAGGCTCACCAGAAACCCCATTCGTTTCAGCAAGACCTAATTCCACAAAATTTCCCAGGGCATCGAAAACATAACCCACAGCTCCATATCCACCATTCAAATATTCACCAGCAGCCTGCCCGAATGCACTTATAGTAAGACATTCGTAGTCCAGGTTATAATAGGGAGATTTTTCTTCATGGTTTTCACCATACTTAAGCCCCAAATCTATATAAAACAAAGGAATATCATCATATTCGGGAAGATGCATTTTAAATCGCCTGTTAGACTGAGTTAGATAATCAACAGCAAAAAAATTATCCTGTGTTAAAATTTTATTTTCATAGGCATAAGAATCTTCAATTGCATACGCTTCAATCTTTTCAATATTTCCAAGCTGAGTTCTAAGAATTATTTCTTTTGCCGCTGATGTTGTATTTGCGAAATCTTTTACTGATATTTCTATTTTCTTAAGACCATCTTTAGAATCTATAATGTCCCCAAAAACTGTAAACTTTATACGGTTTTCTTTAGATAAAATTATAGACTGATTTTTAGTTTTAAGCACCGAACCATTTTGGGTTAATTCCACATCAAGAACATGCTTTTCATTAGTTTCAGGGTCTGTATAAAAAGCTTCCTTTACCCAAACACTTTTAATTTCTATACCACCAGGCTGAATACCTGTTTCTACCTCTTTTACAGTAAACTCTAGTGTAACATCTCCATTGGTATACTC
>JAHBAD010000088.1 GCA_018385395.1 Treponema sp. | reverse complement strand
AAGTATATCATTGAAATAAAGTGTAACCCAAAGGTGATGTTATCAACATTTGTTTCTCCAAGTGCCACGTGGCACCTCCGAATATTTTTGGTTTTATAATAGACTCTTATTCTCAATTAATATCTTGGCAGATCTTATAGTTCCCTGAAGATTATATTTTTTTTCCTCTTCCGGATATTTCTTCACAGCGTTTTCAACCGAAGATATTATTCTTTCACTTTTTGTTTTCTCAACCAATGATTCCAATATCTCACAAAACCAAGAAAGCTGATCAGCAGAGATCTCATTCTCGATAAAGCTTACGGTTTCTTCCAGATTTGAAGAAAATAAAGCAATTTCTTTATTCCACAATTCTTCGTAAGCTTCATAATTGTTTATATCTGTGTTTTCTAAAACTTCAATTATTTTTTCAAATTCTTCTTTTATCATAATGTTTGACCATCTTCCTATTATGGCTAATATCGATTTAATTATAAATCAGCAAGTGTCTCAAAGAACGATACAGTTG
Organism: Treponema sp.; assembly: GCA_018385395.1. Taxonomy (GTDB): domain Bacteria; phylum Spirochaetota; class Spirochaetia; order Treponematales; family Treponemataceae; genus Treponema_D. Next base: position 5,422 of record JAHBAD010000088.1, on the reverse strand, counting down.
TTTCCACAAAATCTCATTCCAGATGCCACGTGGCACCTGACACTCCAAACTATCTATATCCATTATTTTATTCAAAATTTTCTCAAACTACTGAAGGCAGTTAGTTTAAATTAGTCAGCCTTTGTCGATTATACTCGACAAAATAGCATCGAAGTTGTCGAGTATATTCGACCACTTCAAAAGTGCCACGTGGCACCTGAAACCCCTATCTATCCATCCCCCTATCATTCTTCGTCATTGAAACTGGATTCAAAATTCTTTCATATCTTTCTATCTCCCTCCGGTGCTCTTCTTCCCTTTTCTTAGCTTCGCCTGCATAGAACGCCTTGATTTCCTCAACCACAGATTTCCGCTTATTTTCATCAAACGAATGATAAGCTTTATCCACCATCTTCTCCAGAAACGCATCAGCATTGTCCGCAGTCTTCGCAACATCTTCCCACTCACAAACTTTCTCGGCCATAGCCACATTCAGTTCTGCAAACTGAACCAAGTCTTTAAGAATTTCCTGGTGCTCCTGATCCTGACGGCGCTGGTATTCTTCCAGTGTCAGGCCTACTTCTTCTTTTGGTTTTCGCCTGTCTTCAATATTCATACCGTGATCCCTGGCAATATCCTCCAGTTTCTGACGGCACATTTTGTCAAAGGTAACCTTTCGATTGTTTTTCTGCCCTTCCTTTTTGTCTGGGTTTGGAAGATCCAAAAGAGATCTTCGAAGGGCTTCTCCCTGGCCTGTGGTGCAGAAGCCTTTTTCATTATCCATGTAATACCACACTTTCCGTAAATGAAAATGCGGTGCACCTTGCTCATCCTGATGAAAGGCCCAGTTCAAAACTTTGAACGGATGGCCATTCTGATTATTCCAGTCATCCAGCCAGGTTATGAATTCTTTGAAGCAAGCCACAGAAGTTTCAGCGTCCGGATGGTGTCCCATTTTTCCAAACTGGATGATTGTTTCTTCTGGAGCATGCAACCTGGATTCCCGCCAATCTTTCATAGTCTTTACTTTGTCCGGATGACGACTTTTTATATATCCTTCATTGGTTGCATTCAGCTGTTCTGAAAAAACCATTTCATAAAATTTCTGTTCTCCTTCTTCAAAAGTAAAATCGTCTCCACACCAGTTCCAGGTAATATTATCCTTGGTCTTCTCCTGAACTATATGATCGCTTTCGGAATCGAAGTTCCGGTCATTATGTTTTGTTGAATAAACATATACTCTATCTTTCTTACTTCTTCCTGAATGATAGGTGACACGCATTGGTCTGTTATTCCAGGACCCCGAATCACTTGAACCATAATGGTTCTTAAGTTTTGAAAGAAGATAGTTCAGCTGCCTCACATCATCCTTTCCCTTGAACGGTTTATGAGAATCAAAAAGATGATTTGGTTTATCAGGATCTTCTGTTCTGTTTTCTTTATTCCAGGTGCCACGTGACACCTGAGTCGAATTATTTGTGATTATAAAAGGTAATTTTTCACTCACGATGTACTCCTTTGATTAGTTAATGATTGTCTTGTCATAATATTCTTGGGGGCTCCGTTAGTTGATGCTTTGCGTCAACTAGTACGGGGTTATGACAAGACGCAAAATATTTTGCTTGTCTGGCAAACGACCGTCTCAAGGCCGCAGAGGTCACCGAAGGTGCCGTGCCTTGACCGGTCGTATGACAAGACGCTAGGCCTCCTTAATCTTTTCTAGACCGGCCCCTTTGTGCCACAGGCCCAGTCCAAGTGCCACGTGGCACCTGGCTTTGTCCCCCACTCAGGCCGGTCTCCTTTCCTCAAACTGCTGTTCCCGGTAGCTCCGATCCTTCAATTCCAGAACAAGGCCGCAGGTTTTCAGCCTGTCATAAATCTTCGGCCCAGGTCATTCAAACTCTGTTCCTTGTCCTTGTTCGAAATAAGGACCGTTTTCTTACCGGCCGAAATCCTGTTCATCAGAATAAGCTGAATCAGTGGGCTATCATTAAAACCATCAACCGTAAAGCCCAATTCATCAATTACCAGAAAAGCTTCCTGTGAATAGTTTTTAATTAAAGCTTCTGCACTTTCCGAATATTTTCTTTTCGCATCCTGATATTCAGTGCAGATGCTGTTACTCATTCTGTACTTGCCGCCAAACTCGCGAATCAAAGAAACTCCTATATGAGTTTTCCCGGTTCCGTTATTTCCGCACAAAACCAGAGTCAGGAAATTCTTTTCTTCCAGCATCTTCTTTGCATCAGTCAGTAATCCTATTTTTTCGTCTGTTGTAGCATTGAAGTTCTTCAAAGTTGAATATTTCAAATCTTGCGGAACTTCTGCTTTTTCTTCACGTCTATTTTCTTCTTCAAGTTTTGCACAAATTTCATCAGCTTCCTGACGAATAATTGCACGTTCAAATTCTTTTCTTGCTTCGTCAATTGTTACATTCTTTTCTTCTGAAAAATCTTTTGCCCAGGCTTCTTTATAATCTTCCTCTGTCGGATTCGGATTATCACGGGCAAGACAATAAACATTTGAAAGTTTTATTCCCCTTTCCCAAGGATTTATCATTTTGCCCTCCTACCCGAATAAGCTCGGAATATCTGCCGACAGTTTTTTCTGATCATAAAAAGCCGGCTCATTACAAAGAAATGAATCAATAGTTTTTGGATTTGTGACACACTTATAAAAGTATGAAAGCCGTTTTGATTCATCACGACATTTTGTTTTTGAAATATCAAAAACATATTTTATGAAACCATACAGTTTGCTTTCATCCATCTTTCTCATAGAAAAATTGGATTCCACTTTCTGTGAAAGATCAGGAGAAAAACAATTTGATTTTTCTTTGAATAAATCATTTATGTATTCTTCTGTCTTCTTTCTGAATTCTGATGGAGATTCAGAAAGAGTAATAACATCACTATTAATACCTTTAGAGTTAATAACTTCAGAGTATTTAGGAGGTATTTTTGATTCCTCACAGAAGAGTTTTGATTCCTCGCAAAGGATTTTTGGTTCCTTGCAGGTGATTTTTAATTCCTCTGCTGATACTTCAGAGTACGATGGCAGTTTTGATCTTTCTTCAGGACTGAAGAGCACTTCCCGATACGCATCCAGTTCTCTTGAAGTAAGAAGCTTCAATGGTTCTTCATAAAATCTGAAATATGAAAAAGTCCCGCTTTGATTCTTATCTGTGAAATGTTCCATGATCCCCGCATCACTGTAGGATCTCATACGTTCGGCTACAGCGCGAGTAACTGACATATTCAAAAGAGCAAGCTGATCCATAATTCCACGATAGTTCACCCAATAAAAGGTTTCACTACGACCTGTTGTCTGGCTGATGAATTTATTTTTCACCATATTTTCTGATTTCATAAATTCAATGCACCAGGCAATAATTGCATAATCCGCAAAATCAAATCTGAAACCTGAAAGCAATCCGTATGCATACAGAACCCGCATATTCATATATGACGGAAGCCAGCATTTTGAAGAACCGATAGTCGAATCAATCTTTTCTGAATCGTTGGATAAACTTTTATACGACTTCCGTCTCACAAGCCACCTCCTCTTCTTCATCCAGGATTTTGTATTCGACTTTTTCAGTTGCTTCGACCAATGGCAGGAACAATTTTTCTGCTGCTACTGCAATCTTCTTAAGGGCTTCTTCTTTCTGAATATGATTTGAATAATTAGCAAACACACTGTCTGTCTTATGGCCTGAACCAATCATACAGATACGTTTGTCCCCAATTTCGGACAACGCTGTTGTACACCATTCATGACGGAAAGACTGAATTGTGTATTCCTCTGTATTTATGAATCCAAGTTTTTTAAGAGCACGGCGCATATACTTCAGCCAGTTTGCTGGATCTGTCGGCTTTTCCGGAACAAGACCAAAGAATACATATGCACTTTCCCCTTCCCCATAAGGAGTCAATTCCGCCTGGGCCAGAAGCATGTTTCTGAGTAAAGGCGGAATCAGCATCTCACGTTCTTCACCAGTCTTTATTGATTTCAGTTCATCATACGGACTCCATGAATGACGGATATAAAGTCTGTCTTCACCAATATCGCAAAGCCGGAGGCCCGCCACTTCTCCACGGCGCATCCCTGTGTAACAGGAAAGAAGACATGCCAGCTTTGCACTGTCATTCTCCCACTCTGTTTCAAAAAGAGCTTTTGTTTCTTCCATGGTCAGAATTTTTCGTGGCTTACTCTTATTGGAACATTTGATTATTCCGTCGTAGCAATTCTTTTCGGTCAGGTTATGGAAGAATGCATACTTCATTGGAATTGTTATTGCGCCCACAATCTGGTTCACTGTTTTTGGAGCACGCTTCATAACCTCGTCATCTTCGAATATTGCATTGATGTCTTCCCTTGTTATTTCACCAACAACTTTTCCGGCCAGACGAGGAATCCAGTAGTTCCGGATATAACTCTGGTTGTTCGAAAGATAATGGGTATGAATTGGCTGCCCCTTCAGTTTCTTTTCCCGAACATAAGGTGATGTTTCGGAATTCCAGAATTCTTCCAGATACTCTTCTATAGGCTTAGCCTGAATTGATTTTGCAAAAACTGCAGAAAGAACATATTCCCGCTGTTTCAGGACTTTGAACATTTCCTGCACCTGATCCTGGGAAAAATCATAAGTCCGGATATTATTCAGGATAGAAAGAAAATCTGTTGTCGTTTCTTCCTTGTTTTTCCCGTTTGTCCGTACCGGCATTTTCCCTGTGATGTACCAGCGCATGGCAACATCTTCAGCTTCTTTCTTGTTGTAGCAGCCGATGCTTTTATTCACAGAAAGGGAACCGTCCGGTAATCTGATCTGGCAATAGAAAACGCCGTTGTTTCGTCTGAAAAGATAATATTTCTTTAACACTATGCGCTTTCCTTTTCAGATGTTTCCGAACCATTTTTGGTTTCACCTTTCTGAAGAAGGTCTACAAATTTCATCACGTCTGATTTTTTGTACTTACAGCGTGATCCGTCATGTATTGCTTTTGATCTGAGCCACTCATATCTTTCAGCTGCAAAGAAGGAAGATGGGGCTGCTCTGAGAAACTCGATGACTTCCTTTTGAAGCCAGATTTCTTCTGTTGTTGTTTTCATAAAGTTTACCTCCATGTATTTATTATGAAAAACCGGTTTTTTTAGAGATCCTGAACTTTTGCTAGCACGTTCAAGACTCTTTTGTAGCTCCAAGGATTTCCTTGAATCTGATATAAGGTTAAGCCCTTTTTGAATTTAAAAATATGTCTTTAAAAAAATATTCCTTTCCCTGGAGAAGAAATTCCTTTCCCAAAATGGCAAAAAACTTTCCTTGAATAGATATTGATGCTTTCAAGTTGTAATTTCTTTGAATGATAAATTTTCTTAGTTATTTATAAAAAACGAGAGGCGCCTTCCGCCCCATATGAGGGGGCGTGGCGCCTCTTAGTAT
>JAHBAD010000086.1 GCA_018385395.1 Treponema sp. | reverse complement strand
ATGTTTAACCGTCCAAAATATAAGGATTTTGCCAGAATTCAGCTTCGAAGCCGCTGGACTATACCTGTAATGTCTGTTCTTGTAACAATGATTTTTCTCCGTGTTTTTAGTATTCCTCTGAATCTTTACATAGATTCTTTTAGAATTCGGGAATATTTAATGAAGGGGGATATTGAAAACTATGTGAATGCATTTTTTGAAATGAATTCTATGGTTATTTACGGATTGGCATTTATTGTACTTATAATTTCTTTTGTTCTTGAAATGGCATCTGTCCATCTTTATTTGAAAATGTCACGTTCTCCGGATCCTGTTGTGTTCGGAGATTATGTAGAAGGTTATTCTTCCTGGTGGAAGGCAATCCGGTGCGGGCTCTGGAACTTTCTTTTTACATTTCTCTGGTCTCTTCTTTTGTTTGTTCCCGGATTTATAAAAATGTTTTCATATTCACAAATGTATTTTCTTCTGGATGAATTTCCACAGCTGACAGTCAGAGAATCAATGAAAATAAGTATGAAAATTACGAAAGGCCACAAGATGGATCTTTTTATTCTTGATTTGAGTTTCTTTGGATGGGGTTTCCTTGAAGTGATAACAGGAAATCTTGCTGCTTTTTATGTTCGACCTTATTACTATATGACAAAAATAAATGCTTATCATGCTTTGCTAAAAGAGGCTGTTGATGCAGGTAAAATATCTATTGGGGAGTTGAGAAATGAAAAAAAATAACGGTTTTGGGGTTTTTATTATTCTTGTTGTAGTTGCAGCAAGTATAGGTATTATAAATTTTTATTTTAAAAATAACAGACAGAGTGACAGATTTTCGAATGTTACTCCACGTAAAAATTATGTAGCGGTTCTTCATGTAGAAGGAACAATTCAGTCTGAAGGAAATTCTTATAATCAGGAATGGATTCTGGAAAATATCAGAAAATTCAAGAATGACCCGAAAAATCACGGGATTATTCTTTTCATAAACTCTCCTGGAGGCACAGTTTACGAAGCTGATGAAACATATTTGGCCCTTCAGGATTACAAGAGCACAGGAAAAAAGGTTTATGCATATTTAGGTTCAATGGCTGCTTCCGGTGGATATTATATTGCCTGTGCTTCAGATAAGATTTTTGCAAACAGAAATACCCTTACTGGTTCAATAGGTGTTATTGCCGGTCAGTTTATAGATATTACAGAGTTTCTTGAAGATCATGGAATTCATTATGAAACTGTTCATGCCGGAAGAAACAAGAATATGGGAAATTACAATGAACCATTAACTGAAGAACAGCGGCAGATTATGCAGTCAATTGCTGATGAATGTTATGAACAGTTTACATCCATTGTTTCTTCTTCACGGCACATGTCTTATGATGAGGTTCTGCCTCTTTGTGACGGGCGCATTTATACAGCAAATCAGGCTTTGAATAACGGACTTATTGACGGAATCGGTTCTTGGAATGATTTCCTTGTTGAAATTGAAAATGATAATCCTGAACTATCAGAATGTATCACTGTTGAATATTCTTATGAGAAAGAAAAATCGTTCTTTGAAAGAATGGTTTCTGCGGTAAACGTTGGCCGTAAAGCAGAATCGCCTGCAGACATTCCTTCTGTAATGTGGGAAGAAATGAACCTGAAAGGTCCCCTTTACCTTTATAAGTAAGAAGAAAAGTCGGGGCTGTCCCAAAAGTAATGAGTGTAGCACTCATTGAGCCCTTCGACAGGCTCAGGAACCACTCGTCGAAATGACTGCTACACTAAATATGGTGGTTTCGATAAACTCAACACCGTAATGCAAACTTATTGGACAGCCCCCTTTTTGTTAACGTCTCATAAGTCCCTGAAGCTGGCTTGGGTCAAAGTTCCCGCCCATAAGCTGGCTTGGATCTACTCCCATGCGGCTCATCATCTGGCTCATTTTGCTTCCGTTTCTTGAAAGCTTTTTCATTGTAAGCTTCATCTTTTCAAACTGCTTGATAAGTTTGTTTACGTCTGCAACTGATGTTCCTGAACCTTTAGCAATGCGCTTACGGCGGCTTGGTCCGATAATCAGGTGATTAAGTCTTTCTTTATAAGTCATTGAAAGAATTATTGCTTCCTGACGTTTCATCTGACTGAAGTCTACGTTCTGGGCTCCCATATTTGCCATACCAGGCATCATTTCAAGGAGTTTTGAAGGGTCACCCATTTTCTTTACCTGCTGGAACTGTTCAAGCATATCCTGAAGTGTGAATTCGTTTCTTGCAAGTTTTTTCTGAAGCTTTGCAGCTTCTTCTGCATCAACTGTTTCCTGTGCTTTTTCAACAAGGGAAACAACGTCACCCATACCAAGAATGCGGCTTGCAATACGGTCTGGATGGAAAGGTTCAAAGTCTTCTGTCTTTTCTCCTGTACCAATGAAGAGAATCGGTTTTCCTGTAATTGATTTTAATGAAAGGGCAGCACCACCACGGGCATCTGAGTCAAACTTAGTAAGGATTACACCTGTAAGACCAAGCTGCTCGTCAAAAGATTTTGCAATATCAACTGCGTTCTGACCAGTCATTGAGTCGGCAACAAGCAGAACTTCAACAGGATTTGTGTTTTTCTTGATTTTTACCAGTTCAGACATCATGTCTTCATCAATCTGAAGACGACCTGCAGTATCCAGAATGATTGTGTCGTAGCCGTTTTTACGGGCGTAAGTAACAGCATTTTCTGCAACTTTTACTGCATTTTTTGTCTGAAGGGCTTCATCTTCTTTGTAAACTTCAACGCCGATTTTTGCTCCAAGAGCACAGAGCTGGTCTACGGCTGCCGGGCGGACAAGGTCACAGGCTGCCAGAAGCGGTTTACGTCCTTCTTTAAGAAGACGGGCAGCCAGCTTGTGAGAAGCTGTTGTCTTACCGGAACCCTGAAGACCCAGCATGAGGATAACGGACTGTGTATCAGGTCCTTTAAGGTGAAGGTCAGTTTTTGAGTCGCCCAGCATGGCAACCATTTTGTCGTGGATGATTTTTACGAACTGCTGGCCAGGATTTACAGCCTTCAGAACTTTTTCACCTTTGGCTTCTTCAATTGTAGAGTTTACGAAGCGACGTACAACACGAAGGTTTACGTCGGCTTCAAGGAGGGCCATCTTGATTTCTTCAACTGTGTCCTCAATGTTTTTTTCGGTGATTGTAGATTTTCCGCTTAGTGTGCGGACGATATTACTGAAAGTTCCTGTAATTTTTTCAAGCATTTTATAATCCTGATATATAAAGTTATGGGGAAATTACCCTGGGGTTTCTATTTGTTGTTAAAGAGTTCCCGGAGGAAATCTTTTGGAGTTGTTTCTTTGTTTAAGATTCTGTAGAGAATGTCGCAGAGCGGCAGTTTCAGGTTTTTCTGTTCTGCAATTTCGTGAACATATTTACAGGCAACGGCACCTTCCGGAAGGTATCCGATTTTGCTGATATTTGCGATAAGGTCATCAAGGTCTTTGAAGTTATCAAGAATATTGTTTTTAATGATATCCTGACCGAAACGGCGGTTGCGTCCGAATTTACTTTTGCAGGTTACATCAAGGTCTCCGACACCTGAAATAGAAGTAAATGTTTCTGCATGAGTGGCACCCATGGCAAAGCCCAGAGTCTGGATTTCGTTGAGTCCTGCAGCCATAAGGAGTGATTCTGTATTGTCTCCGAAAATATTTGAAGTTTCGGCAATTGCGTCCATAGCACCGTAAACTACAGCTATAACGTTTTTTGCAGCAGCACAGATCTGTACCCCAATAACGTCAAGACTTGAATAAACCATAAGGCCCCGAACATGGAGCAGTTCACGGAAAAGGATAGAATTCTTTCCGTATTCACAGGCAGCAATAAGTCCTGTGATTTTTCCCATAGCAACTTCTTCTGCATGGCTTGGACCGGCTATATAAACTGTTTTGCCTTTATAGCATTCAGGAAGAGCAGATTCTACTGTTTCAAGAATAAGGCGTGGTCCTTTTTCAGAAGGAACAAAGCCTTTGGTAAGGACGCCGATTACTGTTGTTCCGTCAGCAATATTCGGAACATTAATAATCTTTCTGATTGTACTTTCAAGAAAGAGGGAAGGAGAAGCAATAATGAGGAAATCTTTGCCTGTTGCAGCTTCAATAATATCGTTTGTACAGGTAACATTTTCAGAAAGAGCATATCCCGGAAGAAATTTTTTATTTTCATGTTCATTGTTTACAGTTTCTTTTACTTCCGGTTCAAGAGCCCACATCTGAACATTATGTCCACCACGGGCAAGTGCCTGACCAAGACCTGTTCCCCAAGCACCGGCACCAATGATTCCAACATTTTTGCTTTCCATTTTTTTCCTTCTTGTTTTGGTTGTTTTCCCTTTATTAGAAATAAATTGCTGAAGCATCTTCCCAGTCGATGATTTCTTCATCTTTGAAGAAGATTTTGATTTCGCGTTCTGCAGAAGCATCACTGTCTGAAGCGTGGATTACGTTCATGTTTGTGTGAATACAGAAGTCTCCGCGGATTGTTCCTGGAGCTGCTTCAGCAGGTTTTGTTGCACCAACGAGTTTGCGAACCAGAGTAACGCAGTCATCACCAGCCCATACCATTGCAACTACAGGACCTGAAGTAATGTAATTTACCAGATCTGTGAAAAATGGTTTTTCGGCGTGTTCGGCATAGTGTTCTTTTGCCATTTCAGGTGTGATATTCATCATTTTAAGGCCTATGAGTTTAAGACCTTTCTTTTCGAGGCGAGAAATAACTTCGCCAACCAGCCGGCGGTTTACTACACCGGGTTTAAGCATTGTGTAACATCTTGTCATAATTGCATCAGTATATAGAAAAAATTGACAATTTTCAATTGGAACAGGAAAGTATGGGATGGAGCGGTGCCTTGAAGAAGGGGGAATGGACAACTACGTAAGGCTTTCTCCTCAAAAAATTAGGTCATTTGCATTGTGAATTATGTAGAATTTTATTAAAATGACCCTATGATAGTAATGAAATTTGGTGGTTCTTCTGTGGCAAATGCAGACAGAATCAAGCACGTAGCCTCAATTATTAAAGCATATCGCGATCAGCGTCCGGTAGTTGTTCTTTCCGCAATGGGAGATACAACTGATTATCTTCTTGAAGCAGCCGACATGGCAGTTAAAGGCACAGTAGACATTAAAAATGTACGTGACCTTCACTATGAAACAGTAGATATTCTTAATCTGGACAAACAGCCTGTTGATGAGCTCCTTGGGGAACTGAACCAGCTCCTTACAGGAATCAGCATGCTCCGCGAACTTACAAAAAAGACTCGTGACTACCTGGTTTCATTCGGCGAACGCCTTTCAGTTCGCATTATGGCTATGTACTTGGAACGGGAAGGGGTTCCTGCAAATTTCTTTGATGCGTGGGACATCGGTATGGTTTCAGATTCAAACTTCATGGCCGCAGAACTTCTGGACGAAGTCTGGGAAAACATTCCAAAAGCCCTTAATGCCTACAAAGAAGGCATTTCAAACGCAATTCCAATCGTTACAGGTTTCATTGCAAAAGATAAAAACGGAAATATCACTACTTTAGGACGTGGTGGCTCAGACCTTTCTGCAACAATGATCGGTTCTGCTATGGGCGCAGTAGAAATCCAGACATGGAAAGATGTTGATGGTATTATGACTACTGACCCGCGCATCTGTAGTGATGCAAAACCTGTTTCTGAAGTAACATACGAAGAAGCACAGGAACTTGCTATGTTCGGTGCTCAGGTTCTTCACCCACGTTCAATGATTCCTTGCCGCAAGACAGGAACTCCTGTTCGCGTAAAGAACTCTTACAATATTACAAGCCCTGGTTCAATCATCGTAGAAAAACACACCGGAAAAACAAGTCCTGTATGCGCAATTACAACTGTTAAAAAAATCAGCCTTATTGATATTCAGTCTTCACGTATGCTTGGAGCTGCAGGTTTCCTGGCTCACGTATTCAATCAGTTCCTTAAATGGAATATTTCAATTGACGTAATTGCTACATCTGAGGTTTCGGTTTCTCTTACTGTAAACTCAAAAGACAAGCTTGAAGGCCTTATTGAAGACCTGGAACGTGTTGCTGATGTTGAAGTTCACTCAGGAAAAGCAATCGTTACAGTAGTTTGCGATGCAAAACATTCATCTTCTATTCTTGCAGCTGGTTTTGAAGCTCTTTCTGATGAAGGAATCAACGTTCAGATGATTTCTCAGGGAGCAAGTAAAGTAAATATCAGTATGATTGTTGATGAAGACGAAGCTGAACGCACAGTAAAGGTTCTTCACAAAGCATACTTTGGATAATTGAAATTGACAACTGGCAATTGATTGCTTTTATATGAGATAGAAACGCTCATGGGGAAGTCAGTTGCATGTGTTAGAAAGTTTTGGAGATTTTGAATGAAGATTGCACTTGTTGGATATGGAAAAATGGGGCACATGCTCCGTTCTGCAGCAGAGACCTGCGGACATGAAGTTGTTGTAACTGTTGATGTAATGGCTCCTGACGCCGATGTAAAAGTTCCTGCAGGGGACGGAAAAGCCGTTGCCGATGCCGTAAAACAGAGCGGGGCAGAAGGAGTAATTGAATTTACTCATCCTACAGCTGTTATGGAAAACATCAAACATCTTCTTCCACTGGGACTTCCACTTGTAGTTGGAACCACCGGCTGGAACGATAAATATGCAGAAGTTGAAGCTATGGCAAAAGAAACAAACGGTGTAATTCTTGGGGGCGGAAACTTTTCTGTAGGAGTAAACCTTCTTTATAAGATTATTGCAGAAGCTCAGAAGCTTATTTCTGAATATCCTGAATATGATACTGCAGTGTGGGAAATGCACCATACACAGAAAGCTGACAGTCCTTCGGGAACAGCCCTTGAAATTGCAAAGGTAATTCTTGATAACTGTGCTTCAAAAACAGAAATCGTTACAGACGAATTTAAACAGAAGCCTGAAAAACACCAGCTTCACGTTTCTTCAACACGCTGCGGAAACGTTCCTGGAACTCATTCGGTTTTCTTTGACGGTCCTGCGGACACAATTGAAATCCGCCATACAGCAAGAAGCCGTGAAGGATTTGCTTACGGGGCTGTTCATGGTCTTGAAAGACTGGCTTCCGGTCTTAAAGACGGTTCCATTCAGAAAGGCCGTTTCTACAAAATGACAGAAATGTTTTAATTCTTTTTGTTAATAAAGAAAATCCTGCAATCTGACTGCAGGATTTTTTATTTAGTTTTCGGCTTCTTCTATGCGGCCGAATTCACAAAGGGCTTTTGTAATTCTAAGGTCTTCAATCTGTTCAAGTGTGTTTTTGTGCACTTTGTACAGCTTGATTTCGCCGGTTCCGGAACTGCTTGAAACCAGGGACAGGGTTTTTCTGTTGCCTTCCGGCAGTTCCAGTACTTTATTGCAAAGTTCTGTGATTTTACAGAATACATCAATATCAACAATCCAGTGTTTATTGTGAACACTTACAGACCAGTGGAGTTCTTCAAATTCGTTCTGCGAAACCTGCTGGCAGTCCCATACAAATTGTGAAGACTTGCTGTTTTCATCAGCATTGAAAATCAGTTTGTTGCCTTCAACATTCATGAGAAGAGTTGCTTTTTTGTCATAACAGCCGTGAACAGCAAAACTTGAATCAAACATTGTATGGCCTGAAATAAGGCTCTGAAGGCTTGATGCCGAAACATGGAACCATGGATTTGGCAGTGATTTTCCCCAGTATTTATCAAGATAGCCGAAACTTGTAAGAGGTTTGACAGTGTAATCTGTTCCACAAAAGCTTAAGGTTCCTGAAAAATTTGTACGGCAACCTATAGGGACCCAGAAGTCATTTTTCCCCTGAAAACCGGAATCAAATTCCTGAAGAATGTCGAAGTCAAGGTTCCATTCTGCATATCCGGCCTGACAAAGAAGTTCAGGATGTGCATTTATGTCCTTTTCTGTACAGCTGATAAATCCGCTAAGGTGATTTTCTGTAAAACTACAGGTTCCGATATGACATTCAAAAGGTTTCTGAGTAAGCTGAATGTTGTTTAATGCGTCATAGACAGCTATGTGTTTTCCTTTCTGCCCGAAAACTCCCAATCTTACGCAAACATAAGAAGGCTGCACAAGGTTTTCGGCTTTCATTTCTGTTGCCGAAAGTGTTCCTGCTAAGGCATATTGAAGATCATCTTCTGAAACTGCACTTCTCTGCTGAAATCCCAGAACAGGTTCTGAAGGCAAAAGGGAAGGATTCAGCATTTCCAGTTCAATAAAAAAAGTTTTTTCTGCTCCGGTAATTGATTCGGCTGCGTTGAACACGTAACGCCAGACAATAATTCCATTTTTTTTGAGCCCACCAGACAGCTGATATCTTATATTGTTTAATCCTTTTTTCGAAATAGCCATTTATTTCCTTCTTCTTTTGTTAATTTTCGGAACATTAGGAAAATACTTTAAAGGTAAACAAATAATATGCTATAATTATTTTTGTTATGAAGAAGATTTTGTCTCCGTCACTTCTTTCGGCGGATTTTAAGAATTTAAGTGAAGCAATGCAGAAAATCGAAAGTGAAGGTTCCGGTGCTGTACATATTGATGTTATGGACGGAAATTTTGTTCCTGAAATTACATACGGTGAACCGGTAATCCGATGTATCAGAAGCTGTTCTGATCTTCCTTTCGATGTTCATCTTATGGTTGAAAAACCTGAAAACCATATAAAACTTTTCTCGGATGCCGGTGCTGATTGGATTACATTTCATATCGAAGCAACTAATCATGCAAACCGTGTTATCCAGATGATTCATGAATTGGGTAAGAAAGCTGGTGTTGCTGTGAATCCTGGAACTCCGGTTTCAGCTCTTTCAGAAATCCTTATGTATGCTGATCTTATTCTGGTTATGACTGTAAACCCGGGATGGGGAAATCAGAGTATGATTCCTTCTACTTTAAATAAAGTTCGTGAACTTAAAAAAATCAGAGAAGAGGAAAATTATAATTATATGATTTCAGTTGACGGCGGTGTAAATGAAAAAACACTTTCTTCCGTAATAGAAGCGGGAACTGATGTTGTTGTATCCGGCTCGGCCTTTTTTAAGGGAACTTTGAACTGGAATAAATAGAGGAGAAGCTTTTGAATAAGAAAGTTCTTACAGTAGTATTATCGGCAGTTTTTTTCTTTCATCCTTTTTTTGCTCAGAATGCAGCAGTTTCGGCTTTTCTTGACGGCTGCAAGGCCTATACTTCAGGGGACTGGACTAGTGCTGTTTTTTCTTTAAAAAAAGCAGCTGCTTTTGAAGAAAACAATAATGCTGAAACTTATTACATGCTTATAAATGCAGAAATTTATTCGGGTGATTTTCAAAGTGCTCTCGATTCCTGTATTTATTTTCTTGAAGAATTCAAAGGTTCTTTTTATGAATCAAATGTAGTTTATTTGAAAGGCCGCTGTTTTTATTCCCTTGGTGAATATGATAAGGCTGTAATAACATTAAGCGATTTCTGCCATCAGTACGAAGGTCATGATATGTATCCTTCAAGCCTTTTCTGGATTGGCGAAGCATTTTATGCCTGCTATCAGTATGATGATGCCCGTGCCCTTTATCAGAGAGTCGTTTCTGAATTTCCTGATGATGTAAAGGCTCCTGCATGTCAGTATCGTATTGAAACCATAAGTCAGCGGGACCGCGAAGAAAAGCTTCTTTATCTTTTGAAACAGACTGGAGAAGAATACCTTTTTGCGAAAGAAGAATATGAAAAACAGCTGAAACTTTATTCTTCTGATACAAATGCAGGAACCCGTGCAAAGCTTTATGAGGCACAGCGGAAAAACGCAGAACTCGAAGAAAAATATAATGCTCTTCAGCGGGAAGTTGATGCCCTGAAAGGCGGCAATAAAATGCCAGTATCATCCGGTCCTACAGAAGCAGAACTGGAACTTTTGCGTCAGCTTCGTATTAAGGCAGAAGAAACAAGATACCTTCTGGAAACAAAATCACAGAAAAATAATCAGGAAACTGTCAGGATTGAATAAATGAAAAAAATTATTTTTACATTGGTTTCTGTTTTTATACTCTCAATACTTGTTTCATGTGCTTCGGCTCCAGTTGAATCTCAGGACAATTCCAGTCTCGAAAGTATTGTTGTGTCGGAGACAGAGGCTCTTTCATGGAATAAGAAAAGTCACGGCTTCGTAGAAAAAGAAAGCAGTAACCTGAAAATTAAATCAAAAGGGAAACTGGGTACTTTCAATATTTATATTCGTGACAGAGATGACCGCCTTCTTCCGGTTTTTTCAACCCAGGAAGAATTTACTACAACATCCTTTTATCTGCAGGTAGGAAGAAAAGTATTCAAACTTTCTGGAGGAACTGGAATTACAACAGCCACTCGTGAAACTGTAGACGGCATTCAGATTGTGTACATAGTTCCGAAAATTGCTCAGGTTCTGGTAGATTTTAAAATTCTTTCTTCGAATGAAAAACGGGACGGCGATATTGTAAAAGTTTCAGCATATGTTAAGAACCTTAAAGGCCGTAATGATACGTTTGCCTTAAAACTTCTTCTTGATACCGCAATCGGTGAAAAACGACCTACGCACTTTTATGATTCGGAAAATATTCCAATTAAAACAGAAACACTTTACCGTTCTGTAGCAAATTACCCGTGGGTACTAACAGGAAATGAAACATCTTCTTTCCAGATTCTTTATAGCGGAGCTGATACCACAGAGCCTGAATTGGTTGCAGTGGGTGCTTATGAAACTCTGAATACAATGAACTGGGAACCGACAATTGTATCGAATCGTTCATTTGATACAGTTTCTTCATATAACAATTCTGCATTGGAAATCAGCTGGAAACCGGTAGATCTTGAAAAAGACGCTGCTGATGTTTTCACTTTGTATTTTGCAGTTGCATCTTTCCCTGACAGCATTAATGGCGAATCATTTATTGAAAATTATGTTGCTCCTGTTGAGGAAAAAGAACCTGAAGCTCCAAAAACAGAAATCATTTCTGCAGATGATGTGCCTTTTGAAGAGGCAGTGGCAGATGAATCAAGTGATGTAACGGAAGCTGTTATTCCGGTATTTACAGGAAATTCTACACAGAGCGCTGACTCTTCCACAGAGTATGTTCAGCGAATTCTGGATAGAATTGCAGAGCTGGAAACAGGAGATAAAGAGCTGAATCAGGATGAACTGCTTCTTCTTAATGAAGAACTTGATGAAATTCTTATGCGTCTGAGGGACAATTAATGGCAAAAGATGTTCTTGACCTGGCATGGAAACAGATGTGCCGCCGTAATTTCGGACAGGCCATAAAAATCCTTGAATCAGGTGCTGACATTTATGAAGAGAACTCTGATTATTACATTATGCTTGGAACAGCCTGTCTTTATGCAGGTGATATGGGGACAGCATATGCTTATTATCAGAAAGCCAGAAAAATCACCCTTACTGATGTGAATTTGCTTATTGGGCAAGCTGCTATATTTCTTCGCCGCGGTGATACGGAAAAAGCATTAAATTATTATATTGAAGTTCTTGAACTGGAACCTGGAAATCAGACTGCAAAAGATGCCATGGAGTTTATTCGTGTTCACGGGGACTATACGACCATCTGCCGCTGGGTTGATACAGGCCGCATCCAGCAGTTTTTTCCGAAGCTTGGGGTGAATCCTGATAAGGTATTGTATGCTTTTATAGGCGTTTTGTTCTGCGTTGCAGGCTGTTTTTTTTCCTGGAATTATGCAAAAAACAGAACCCGCCCAGTAACAGGGCCTCGTATGGATTTAAGTTCAATTCAGCTTTCAGTTGATGAAAAAGAAAAAGCCCAGAGTACGGATCTGTCTTCCGGGGCGTGTCATTATCTTTTGAGTAACAGGGAAATTACACAAAGTTACGAGAAGGCTTTGGAGTATTTTCAGAAAGGGGATGACAATCATGCTCAGATGGAAATTAACCGCCTTCTGAATTCAAATGCAGCTCTTTCAATTAAACAGAAAGCAAATGTTCTTATGACTTATCTTGCGGTTCCAGGTTTTGACACACTTTCTTTCAGCCCAGATATTAAGGATATTGAAAAAGATCCTGAACTTTACCTTGACTGTTATGTAATCTGGAATGGCCGGGTTTCTGATGTCATAGAAACTGAAAATTCTTATGAAGCCCGATTCCTCGTTGGTTATGAAACCATGAAGAATATTGACGGCATTGTAAATGTAAAATTTTCTTCAAAAATTTCCATTGAATCTGACAAACCGGTGCGGATTTTAGGTAAAATTAATAAAGAAGATGGAAACCTGGTATTGGATGGTCTTGCTGTCTACCAGAGTGTAAATTTTTAAAATTATATATTTTTTGAAATTTTTCCGGGCCTTTTTGCATAAAACTGCAAAAAAAGCCATATATATATGGGTGGGAAATATCAAAAAAGGAGTATTAAATGGCAAAAGCTGCAGAACCGGCAAAAGACTTGTCGGACAAAATGAAAGCTTTGGAAGCTGCTCGTCTTCAGATCGAAAAGCAGTTTGGTACCGGATCACTGATGAAACTTGGTGATAAGGCAAAGGTAGATGGTATTGATTGTATTCCTTCAGGTTCCATTCTTCTGGATGAAGCACTGGGAATTGGTGGATATCCACGTGGCCGTGTAATTGAAATGTACGGTCCTGAAAGTTCGGGAAAAACAACTCTTGCTCTTCATGCAGTTGCGGAAGCACAGAAACTTGGCGGTGTTGCTGCCTTCGTTGATGCTGAACACGCACTGGATCCGGTATACGCAAAAAATCTTGGTGTAAATATTGATGAACTCTGGGTTTCTCAGCCTGATACAGGTGAACAGGCTCTTGAAATTACAGAAAACCTGGTCCGCTCAGGTGCTGTAGATATTATTGTTGTTGACTCGGTTGCAGCCCTTACTCCACAGGCAGAAATTGAAGGTGATATGGGCGACAGTCACATGGGACTTCAGGCACGTCTTATGAGCCAGGCTCTCCGTAAACTTACCGCAATCATCGGAAAATCAAATTGTATGGTTATTTTTATTAACCAGATCCGTATGAAGATTGGTGTAATGTTCGGAAACCCTGAAACAACAACTGGTGGTAACGCACTTAAATTCTACGCTTCAGTTCGTCTCGAAATCCGCCGCATTGAATCAATTGATTCAAAAACAAGTGAAGATGCAGTTGGAAACCGTGTACGCGTAAAAGTTGTTAAGAACAAGGTTGCTCCTCCATTCAGAAAATGTGAACTGGACATTTACTTTGGTAAAGGTATTTCATATACAGCTTCTCTTCTGGATTGTGCCGTTAAGTATGAAATTATCAACAAAGCCGGTGCCTGGTACTCTATGGGTGAAGAAAAAATAGGGCAGGGTAAAGAAAATACTCTTGCTTTCCTTGAAGCACATCCTGAAATTGCTGCCGATATCGAACAGAAGCTTCGCGACAAGCTTTTCCCGGGACAGGTTCTTAAGACAAAAGAAGGGGTTCCTGTAAAACGTGAACCACGCATTGCCCCAAAAGTGGAAGAAACAAAAGCAGTTGAACTGACTGAAAAGGGCAAAGCCGAAGCAAAAAGCGATATAAGCCTTGCTGACGGCCTGTTTTAATCTGTAATGAAGAAAATTATACTTGGGCTCGGCTCAAATCGTTCTTTCAATTCTCTTTCTCCGGTGCAGCTCCTTGATGCTGCCTGTGAGGAATTGATGAAAATTGTGTCCGAGCCTTGCTTTTCTTCCATTTACACTTCAAAGGCTATGTATGTTACGGACCAGGAAGATTTTTATAATATGGCCTGTACAGGTTTTGTGGCAGATGATGAAGATCCTTATGATTTTCTTGAAAAAATCCACAAAATAGAAAATAAATATGGCCGTGACCGTACAAAAGAAATCAGGTTCGGACCTAGAAGTCTGGATATTGATATAGAATCTTTCGGGGACTTTGTTTCCAGTGACCCGGTACTTACACTTCCCCATCCGCGAGTAAAAGAAAGAGCATTTGTTTTGATTCCTTTACTTGAGTTATTTTCAGATTGTGCCGAAGATTTACAGAGAAAGGAATTTTCCAATGCTCTGGCAGAACTTGAGAATACAGATGAAGTTCAGCTTTACAGACGGCGGAATCCTTCCCTGTAAGGAATAAAAATGGAAGAAGTAAGAACTGAAACAGCGGTTGCAACAGAAGTTGCAGAAAAAAAGACAGTAAGAAAATATCAGATTGGCGAATTCGACGGACCTCTTGATCTCCTTTGGAATCTTATCCGCGAAAGCAAGATAAATATTTATGATATTCCTATCGCTCAGATTACAGAACAGTATCTGGAATACCTTGATTATGCCGTACAGACTGATCTTGGCGACCTTTCTGAGTTCTACAGCTGGGCTGCAAAACTCATTTATATTAAAAGCCGCATGCTTCTTCCGGTTGAAATCAACTATGATGATGAAGAAGAGGAAGATCCTCGTCAGGAACTGGTAGACAAGCTTATTGAATATCAGAAGTTCAAGAAACTTACTGCCCTTATGGAAGAGCAGGAAGATGATTCTGAATGGAACTTTGAACGCAAAAAGATTCAGCGTGTCCTTCCTTTTGAAGAAAGTGATGATATGTGGGAAGAGGTTGATACCTGGGATCTTCTCCAGCAGCTTCAAAGCATTTTCAAACAGATGGTTAGTAAATATTCAAATGAAAAAATTCTGAATATGTACGAAGAAATCTCTGTAAATGAAAAAATCACTCTTATGAACGAACTTCTTGAAGATAAAAAAGAATGTATGTTCACAGATCTTCTTACACGCAGCGGAAATCCAATGGACCTGGTGTGTGCATTTATGGCAATTCTGGAAGCCGTAAAATTCAAGATGATTACAATTTTCCAGAATAAACTTTTTGGTGACATTAAACTTTGTAAGGTTGAAGATTCACCGGTAAAAGAGATAAAAGAAGAAGATCTTACAACAAATTAATCTGGACGAATTATGGAACTTGCAAGAGAAACAGGATTTATCGAATCAATATTATTCCTTGAAAGCGAGCCTCTGAATGTCAGGGCGCTGGCCGCAAAAGCTCAGCTTTCAGACGAAGTTGTAGAAAAATGTATCGAAAATCTTATTGAAAAATATAAGGACGAAAGCTGCGGTGTTGAACTTTCAATGATTACAGGCGGTTATTGTCTTACACCAAAAAAAGAATACTGGGAAGTTTTAAAAGAATATTACGGCTCAAAACGGGACGGAAAACTTTCAAAATCTGCAATGGAAACACTTTCTATCATTGCATATTCTCAGCCTATTACAAGAAGCGAAATTGAAGCTATCCGCGGTGTTGGTGTTGATGCAGCCATGCGCCTTCTTATTGAACGTAACCTTGTAAAGGAAGTTGGAAAAAAAGATGCTCCGGGACGTCCGACACAGTTTGGAACAACTAAAGAGTTTCTTAAAGTTTTCCGCCTGAACTCAATTGCAGACTTACCAAAACTGGATGAAGATGAAGCAGAACGATTCGAACTTGCCCGCTAATAAAACCGCAGAAAACATACGCCTTCAGGTATATCTTGCTCACGCAGGAGTTGCCAGCCGCAGGGCTTCTGAGAAAGTAATTGCTTCTGGCCGTGTAAAAGTAAATGGCGTAATTGTTACGGAAATGGGTGCAAAAGTAACAGCATCTGATATAATTGAAGTTGATGGTAAAAAGGTAAGCCTTGAAGAAGAAAAGCGTTATGTGGTTCTGAACAAGCCTCAGGGCTATGTCTGTTCTGCAAGTGACGAAAAAGGGCGTCAGGTTGCAGCCGATCTTCTGAAGGAAAAATATTCGGAACGTCTTTACAATGTTGGACGCCTTGATATGTTCTCCCGTGGCATTATCCTTTTTACTAACGACGGTGACTTTGCTGCAAAGCTTTCGCATCCTTCAAGTGGAATTGAAAAAGAATATGTGATTGTTTCAACACAAGACATACCTGACCAGCTTCCTGAAAGTTTTATGAACGGAGTGCGCATTGAAAATGTTTTTTATCGCGCAAGATTCGTCCAGAAAATTAATGACCGGAAATGCCGCATTGTCCTGATAGAAGGTAAAAACCGCGAAATCCGAAAAGTATTTGAATACTTTAATATACCAATAAAAAGTTTGACCCGTGTGCGTATCGGTAATGTAAATCTTGACCAGCTGCCACCGGGAGAATCCAGGGACCTGAGTCCGGATGAAGTAAGTGGTTTGCTTTCTTTGTGCCGTGACCATAAGTCGCCTTACAGGAGAGAAGAAAAATGATTACGTTTCCATTAATTTCCGGCAGAATCCAGACTCAGAATAAAGCTTTTGTTATGGGCATTGTGAATATTACTTCTGATTCGTTTTACGAACAGAGCCGGGGAGGAGTGGAAAGAGCATTTCGTCTTATAGATGAAGGCGCCGATATTCTTGACCTGGGCGCTGAATCAACAAGGCCTGGTTTTACTGAGGTTCCTGTTCAGGAAGAAATCAGCCGACTTATTCCTGTAATCCGTGAAATCCGAAAAAAAACAGATATTCCTATTTCAATTGATACAAGAAAGAAACCTGTTTTTGAAGCCTGCTTCAATGAAGGTGCGGATATTTTAAATGATGTTTCTTCTTTCGATTTCGATTCCTCTATGGCAGAATTCTGTGGAAAAAACAATGTTCCTGTAATTCTCACACATACTTATCCTCATGGTCGGGAAAATGATCCGGCTCTTCAGAATCGTGATCTAAAAACACTTTTCCCTGAACTTACAGAATATTTTGATAAACGCATTGCTTTAGCTGCGTCTTTCGGTCTAAATCCTGAACGGGTCATTATAGATCCTGGAATCGGATTCGGGAAAACCTTTGAAGAAAATGTTGAATTAATTAAGTCCTGCGGAAGACTTTGTGACGGAAAATACAACGTTATGATGGCTCTTTCACGTAAAAGGGTTATCGGGCAGCTTATGGGGGATATGAATGCAGACCGTCTTCAAGGCACTATCGATGCTGATATGGATGCTGTAAAAAATGGAGCTGTTTTTCTCCGCGTTCACGATGTTCATGCACATATTCAGGCTCTGCAAAATTTGTGACAATTAACGGGTATTTGTCATTCTCTTGCAAAAAATGCTAAAAAAGAGCATATTATGCGAATTATGATGAAACCTGAATTATTCAATACGCTTAAAAGCTATTCAGTAAAAACTTTTGTTTCCGACCTTATCGCCGGTGTTATTGTTGGTATCGTTGCACTTCCTCTGGCTATTGCCTTTGGTATTGCTTCAGGTGTTGGACCAGAAAAAGGAATCTTCACTGCAGTTGTTGCAGGATTCATTATTTCAGCTTTTGGTGGAACACGCGCTCAGATTGGTGGTCCTACAGGTGCTTTTGCCGTAATTATTTATGGTATCATGCAGAAATACGGATTCGGTGAACTGATGATTGCTACAATCATTGCCGGTATTCTTCTTATCCTGCTTGGTGTTTTCAAACTTGGTGGACTTGTAAAATTCATTCCTTATACAATTATTACAGGTTTTACAGCAGGTATTGCAGTTACAATTGCTTCAGGACAGCTTGGAGACTTCTTTGGTCTTACACCTGACTTTTCTACTCCAATGATGATTCTTGGAGAAGAATATTCAAAGCTTCCTGGAGACTTCCTTCCGAAAGTAATCTGCTTTGCAAAATCAGCTTCTTCAATCAATGTTTATGCCTTTGTGGTTGCAGCAGTTTCACTGGTTGTACTTTTTGTATGGCCTAAGATTTCAAAGAAAATCCCTGGTTCTCTTATCGTAATCCTTCTTGCAACTGTTATTACTGTTCTTCTGAATAAATTCTGTGGTCTTGAACTTGCAACAATCCAGACTCGCTACGGTTCAATTCCAAATAAGCTCCCGGCTCCACAGCTTCCACATTTTTCAATGAATTCTATCGTTGAACTTTTCCCTACAGCAATTTCCATTGCAGTTCTTGGTGCTATCGAATCTCTTATGTCAGCTGTTGTCGCCGACGGTATGATGGGTACAAAGCATGATTCAAATATGGAACTTATTGCTCAGGGGATTGCAAACATCGCTTCTCCTGTATTCGGTGGTATTCCTGCAACCGGTGCCATTGCACGTACAGCAACAAACATTAAAAACGGCGGAAAAACACCTGTTGCCGGTATTATTCATGCCGTGACACTTCTTTGTATTATGCTTTTCCTTGGTAAATTTGTAGTTTACATTCCTATGGCAGCTCTTGCTGCTGTATTGATCAACGTAGCATGGAACATGGCTGGATTTCCTGCAATTAAAGCCCTTCTTAAAGGTCAGAAATCTGATATTGCAGTTCTTACTGTAACATTCCTTATTACAGTGTTTGTTGACCTTACAGTTGCCATTGAAGTAGGACTTGGGCTTGCAGCATTCTTCTTTATCAAAAAAATGATTGATCTTTCTGAAGTTCATGAATACGGAGAAAATTTGACTGGCGGTCTTAAGACAAAAACAAACAACGCAAATAATGATACAGGTGTTGAAGAAGAACTGGAAATTCCACACGGAGTTCTGGTTTACGAAGTTGACGGACCTTTGTTCTTTGGTACAGTACGTAAGTTTGAAATTGCAGCCGAACGTGCCGGTGCTGAATGTAAGGCAATTATTCTTCGTATGCGTAATACTTCTTACCTTGATGCCGGTGGTGTTCAGGCTTTGAAACAGCTTAAATCTGCCTGTGACAGAAAAAACATTACAATCGTTCTTTCGGGAGTTCATCCACAGCCATGGAAACTTCTTGAAAAAATGGGAATGTTCGAAGAACTGGGGTCAGAAAACATCTACGACCACATCGACAAAGCCCTTGCCCGTGCCAACGAAATTGTAAAGTAATAGGGTACATTTTTTTAATCTTCACTTTTATGAACAGAGTCCGATAATCTGATTATGGACTCTGTTTTAATTTTAGGGGCAGGACTTATGCAGGGACCTGCCATCAGTTCTGCAAAAGAACTGGGATATAAAGCTTATGTTGTTGATGCTGATGAGAATGCAGTATGTGTAAAAAATGCTGATGTTTTCAAAAAAATTGACCTTAAGGCAAAAGAAGAAATTGCGGAATACGCAAAAACAATTCCCTCATTAAAAGCTGTATTTACAGCCGGGACTGATTTTTCGGCAAGTGTAAGTTATGTTTCTGAAGCTTTAGGTCTTGCTTCACACAGTTTTGAAGCAGCATGCAATGCAAGCAATAAAATTCTTATGCGCGGTTGTTTTTCAAAAGCAGGCGTTCCTTCTCCAAAATTCTTAAAAGTTTCAAAGGATGATTTTTCAGTATCTTGTGATGCGGTAAAAGAAGTAAAAGTTCCTTTTGATTTTCCTTTTGTCGTAAAACCTTGTGATAATATGGGCGGCCGCGGTTGCCGTATGGTGCGTTCAGAGGAAGAATATCTTCCCGCCCTTATTGCAGGCGTGAATAATTCAAGAAGCGGTACTGCTATTGTCGAAGAATATATGGACGGACCTGAATATTCTATAGATGCTCTTATTTACAACGGAACATTTACTGTAACAGGTTTTGCTGTCCGCCATATTAAATATCCTCCATACTTTATTGAAGTAGGGCATACAATGCCTGCAGTTGTCAGTCAGAAAGAACACGATGAACTGATATCTGTATTCGCACTTGGAGCCAAAGCCCTGGGCTTATCCTCCGGCGCTGCCAAGGCAGACATTAAATATACAAAAAACGGACCTATGATCGGCGAAATTGCAGGACGTCTTTCTGGCGGCTATATGTCGGGCTGGACTTTCCCATATGCAAGCGACCTTAATTTAACAAAACAGGGGCTTCTTATCGCTTCCGGAAAAGAACCTTTGGACCTGGTAAACCGTCGTAAACCTGTTACTTTTAATCCGGGACCTCAGTGTCAGGGAAAAGAAAAACCTTACGAACTTTTCGAAATTCCTTGTACAATAACAAGTGCGGAACGAGCCTGGATTTCTATTCCAGGAACTGTGGAAGAAGTAAATCTTCCTTCGAAAAAAGAATATGTGGAAGATTTTCTTCCGCGTGCAACTGTAAGTCTTGGTGGCAATGTTGATTTTCCGAGAAATAACGTTCAGAAGTGCGGTAACGTTATTACCCGTGCTCAGAACCGTGATGACGCCGTAAACGCTGCAGAAACTACAATCAGCCATATTTTTATCCGACTTAAGCCAAATGATCCTGCAACAGAAAAATTCCTGGCCGGAGCTTTTGAAAAAGACGAGGAGAATTTTCCTCCATGGGCTTTTCCTGTTGCAGAAAGTGATTTAGAAAAAATTTCTGGTAAAATCGGGGAAAATGAAAGCTTTAAAAAAGCTTTGCCGGATATTCTGAAAACTTCTGAATATAAAACTTTGACTGACTGGAATTACCTTACGATTGAAAAAGCTCTTAAGATGGTTGATGAAATTATTCCGGAACATAAGTCTTGTGATAAAAAGGAATTCTTCCGTGCTTTTTTGCGTGGTTCAGTTCAACTTTCAGTATATTTTATGGACAGTCTTGGAAAATAATATGAAAAAACTTTTCGCTTTATTTTGTGTATTTATTATATCTTCCGGCCTTTCGGCACTTTCTCTTGTGGAAAAATCCAGGGAATACGGAATGAATCTTTATTATGACAGCCTTACTGAAAGCGGAATGCTTGAAAAAAACGGTCATTTTGTTTCCTTTCGTACAAATGAACAGATTATTCTCTTTGATGGAACTTTGATGAAACTTACAGATGCACCTGTTCTTGAAAATAATCAGCTGGTTGTGACAAAGAATTTTATGGACAGTGCTGAAAATTTTTTCCATCAGGAAGATCTTTCCATTCCGTTTAAGGTTGGAGCTATTGTAATTGACCCGGGGCATGGCGGAAAAGACCCGGGGGCAAGTAAAACTTTTAATATAAACGGTAAAAAGTTTACATGTACAGAAAAAGATGTAAACTTAAGAACAGGACTTCTTCTTTATGACAGATTGAAAGCTGCATATCCTGGAAAAAAAGTTATTATGACCCGTAATACTGATAAATTCCTTTCTCTTGAACAGCGTACTGATATTGCCAATTCTGTCAGTGTTGGAAAAGACGAAGCAACATTGTTTATTTCAATTCATCAGAATTCTTCTCTTAATAAAACGGCTTCCGGGTATGAAGTATGGTATCTGACTCCGAATTATCGCAGAACTGTAATTGATAAAAAAGATGCTGATAATGATTCAACTCTTTTTCCGATTCTAAATTCGATGATGGAAGAAGAATATACTACAGAAAGTATAATGATTGCCAAGTTTATTATGGATGGGCTTCAGGCTCAGATTGGAAAAGAGTCTAATGCCCGTGGCATGAAAGCCGAAGAATGGTTTGTTGTTCGTAACTCAAATATGCCGAGTGTTCTTATTGAACTTGGTTTTGTATCCAACGAAAAAGAAGCTCAGCTTCTTACAAGTGATGATTACTTGAAAAAAGCCTCTTTGGGAATATATAATGGAATCTCGGCGTTTATTACACATTTTGAACGCTCAAAAGGATTTACATCAATAAAATGACACTTCCAGCAATAAAAAACAAAAAAACTTCAATTATTCTTGCTTCTGTTCTGGTAGCAGCATTCTTTTTTTCAATGATATTTTTTCTGGTAAACAGGGGAGGAAAGCGCCGTGTTTTTGTTTTCCCTTCTGTAGAAACCGGATCGAGTGTTGTTGAAATCAGAAGACTGCCAGAAACTCATATGTCTGAAGTGGAATATTATATTAGCGAAATGATGCTTGGACCACAGACAGAACGCTGCCGTAGGATTTTTCCGGCAGGTACAGAAGTTCTCAGCTGCATGTTGAAAAATAAAGTTCTTTATGTGAACTTATCAAAAGAAATTGTAAATCCGGAAACAGAAAACAAAATGCTTCCTGTGAAAGATTCAATTGAACTATTTAAGTCGAATATTTTAAGGAATTTTTCTTCAATTTCATCTGTTGAAGTATTTGTTGAAGGGAATTCGGCTTACGAAGGTTTCCAGGCAATCTAGGTGGAGATTTTTGTGTGGAGATTTTTGCGGTTTTCAAGTTGACAAATAATCCCCCTTATTAGATAATGATATTAATAATACAAGGCTACATCGAAAATAAAAAAGGAGCTTCAAAATGAAGAAGACTTTATCATTACTGGCAGCTGGACTGCTGCTTTTTTCAGGCGTTGCTTTCGCTGAAGAAGCTGTACTTATCGATTTCACTTACCTGGATGCAGACAAGACTGTAGAAGGTGAAAACGGAGAAGCACCAGTTTCTTACAACAGCAGAACTGTAATGGACTTTTCTGTAAGTGCAGGGGCAACATTCACAGATAATCAGAAAAATCTGATGAAAACATCATTGGTTCTTCCTGATTGGGAAGTTGAATTAAATACATCAGCTCGCAACGTAACAAGTGTTGGTCTTTCGACAGTAGTTGCAGCTCCTGTAAAAGCTGAAGCAGATGTTCCATTTGCAGGCAAAAACGTTATGGGTGTTCGTGTTATATTCCCAGAATGGAATTCAAACGCAAATGCTAAAATCGTTCCACCATTCGAGATTCCAGCTTATGAACCACTTGGAGAACTGGATGAAAACGGTGTTCGTCAGCCACTGGCAGAAGGAACAGACAAATCAACATTCAACACAGCTCATTCTGAAAATGAAAATGTGAACCGTGACTTCGAAGGAACACTTTTCGAAGGTGGATACGGTCTCGTTAAGAACGTTGGTACAATCAAAGCTATTTCTGTAACAACAATGGGTATGAACTATCCACACGGACTCTACGTAATGCTCAAAGATACAGACAACGTAGAACGCCGCTACTTCATGGGATACCTTGGATTCGACGGTTGGAGAGAACTCCGCTGGAACAACCCACAGTACATTTCTGAAGTTCGTACACGTGAAATCCGTGTTTACCCAATCTATCCTCGTGGACTTCCATTTGTTAAATTCGCTGGATTCCAGGTTACACGTGATGCTTCACACATTGGTGGAGATTTCATCGGATACTTCAAAGATGTTAAAATTATTTACGACAAAGCTATCCTGACAAGCGACCGCGACATTGCTGATGAAGACCTTTGGGGAATCATTGGTAAAAAAGAATCTGCTCGCCAGAATGCTGAAATGATGAGATTCGGTAACAAACAGGTTGACCGCTACCTTGAAAAAGCTAAGATGTCTACAGAAGAAGAATTCACAACTTCTCTGAACGCAAACTCTAGTTCAAACGCTCAGAAAACAAGCGGAAACGCAGCTAACTAAGTTTAGTTAGGTCTGTTTATGAAAGCACCTCGTAAAATGAGGTGCTTTTTTTATCTCCAAAATCTTTAATTTCTTGAAAAATCAAAAATTTTTGATAAAATAGAAATTATGAGTAATGAATCTATAAAGAAAGAACTGCCAACAAAAAATGAAATTAAGGCGGTTTATGAATCTTACAACGCTTATCTTACAGAAATTCTTTCAAATGTAACAAACGTTTTGTCTGTAGCGTTGAAGCTGTCCTCACGGCCTACATTCAAAAAACGCGTAAAATCTTTTAATAGTTATTATAAAAAAATTCTTCGCCTTAAGCCTGGCGAAGCTTCTGTTTCAAAAGAACT
>JAHBAD010000075.1 GCA_018385395.1 Treponema sp. | reverse complement strand
CGGTAAGGAAACTATCGTTTCCGCGCTTTGTGATTTCCTGGTGGCACGTGTTGTTCCCTTGCGTAAGTTTTTTACAAGCAGGATTAAATCAAATAAATATCTTTGCTTTAATGAATTACGCAGGAAAACATAAACTTAAAACTTTGACAAAACGCTAAACCATACAAACAGATTTCCCCACAGCTCGTTAGAGCGTTGCGTTAGCTGCCATTACCCCTACATTTCAATCGGTGTGACACCCCAGCCTCGGCGGCGCAGCCTCATCGCCTGCGGCGTAGCATAATAGCCGCGCGGTGCTCTAATCTTCCTTAACAGCACTTTCGAACTTGGTGTAACCGGCAAGGAACATAAGTTCTACGTCGCCTGTCATACCATTACGCTGCTTTGCAACAATGAGTTTTGCATCCTGAACGGCATTATTCTCATCCAAAGACTTACGGTCACGGTGCAGGAACATAACAACGTCAGCATCCTGTTCAATAGAACCTGAACCGCGAAGCTGTGCCAGGTTAGGTTCCTGACCTTCGGCATCGCGGGATACCTGACAAAGGACTACAATGGGAATTTCCAGCTCACGTGCAAGGGCTTTAAGAGATTTTGAAATTTCTGAAATCTGCTCATAGACCGGCGCATTAGGGTTTTCTGTTGAAATAAGCCCGATATAGTCTATGAAAATAATCTGAACATCATGAGCCACCTTCATACGGCGTGCCATGGCACGAAGATCCAGAAGTTTCATATTCGGTGTATCTACAATATATAGAGGTGAATTAAAACAGCGCCCTGCTGCGTCCTGAAGTTTCTTGAATTCCGCCAAAGTAAGAACACCGCTTCGAAGCTTACCTGAAGGAATTCGAGATTCCTGACTCAACAAACGCTGACCAATAGATTCATAAGGCATTTCCAAAGAGAAGAAACCACATGGAATCTTTTTTTCTATAGCAATATTCTGCATCATACTCAAAGCAAATGCAGTTTTACCAATAGATGGACGGGCACCAATAATAATCATTTCCTGTTTCTGAAAACCACAGGTCATAGAGTCCAGTTTTGCGTATCCTGTAGGAACACCTGTAAACTGATTCTTACTTTTACTACGGGCATCAATAAGTTCAATAGTTTTTGTCATTACATCCTGCATTGAATAAATGGTTGTCGTTTCATTTCTTTCATTCAATGCAAAGATTTTCTGTTCGGCTTCACCAAGAAGATCTGCACTTTCACGGCTTACTTCAAAAGCCGAACTTCTCATTTCAGAAGAAATCTTTATAAGATCGCGACGTGTCGCACGGTCCATAACCACTTTTGCATAATATTCAATATTTGCACTGGAAGGAACTGTATCTGTAAGACTTGAAATGTATGCGGCCCCACCTGCCTGTTCAAGTTTTCCAAGTTTTGTAAGTTCATTAATAAGAGCCAGAATGTCTCCGTGAATATTCTGTTTGAAAAGAGACAAAAGCCCTTCAAAAATCACCTGATTTTGAAGGGAATAAAAACGTTCAGGACGCAGAAAATTTACAATTTCTCCCATTGCTCCCCAGTCCAGAAGACAGGCTCCAAGAACAGCCTGTTCCGCTTCAATGCTGTGAGGCGGTATTTTATCTCTTAACACTTCATCCATATTTTTACCCCCTTTCAAATATAATTCACACTGAATATACATGTTTTACACATGTTATCCACATTACATAGCCTATAAACAATAAAAGCCTGCCATCAAATGATGACAGGCCTTTTACTAACCAAAGTTCAAACTAAAATTATTCAGCTTTTGCTTCAGCAGCTTCTTCTTTAGCAGGTTCAGCTTTTTTTGCTTTTGCAGAATCTTCTGTTTCCTGTGGTTTAACATTAACTTTTACTTCAGCAGTCTGTGCTTCGTAAAGTTTTACTGTTACTTTGTAACTACCAACAACTTTGATTGCGCTACCAGCGATTTCGATACGTTTGCGTTCGATTTCGTATCCCAGTTTTGCAAGAGCGTCAGCAACAACAGAGTTTGTTACAGAACCGAAGAGTTTTCCGTTTGCACCAGCTGGCATAACCAGTTCCAGTTCCAGACCTTCCAGCTTTTCTTTGAGAGAAGCTGAGTCCTTTCTTTTCTGTTCTTTACGTGCTTCGATTTCAGCTTTTTTTGCTTCGAAGATAGCAACTGTTGCATCATTGTATGGTACAGCCAGGTTGCGTGGGAACAGGAAGTTACGTGCGTATCCGTTAGCTACGTTTTTTACGTCGCCTTCTTCACCAAGATGTTTAACATCAACATTAAGAATTACTTTCATTTTACAAGCTCCTAAAAATATTTTTCCGGTAATCCGGGTTCGGAGATCATCACCAGGAGTTGGCGCGTCTCCGTAAAAGTTCTATTAAATTGCTTAGTCAGCAACGTATGGAAGCAGACAAATTGTGCGTGCACATTTGATTGCTTTTGCCAGTTCACGCTGGTGTTTTGCACATGTTCCAGTGATGCGGCGTGGAAGAATCTTACCGCGTTCTGTCATGTAACGGCGAAGATTGTCAGCTTCTTTGTAGTCAATCTTTGCTTTGTTTGCACAGAAACGACATACCTTCTTGCGGTAGAATGTTTTTGCTTTGCGAGCGTCGCGATCTTCTTCGCGTCCTTCAGATTCAGCTGCAGGTGCCATTGCTGCTTCCTGAGCCATAACTTCTTCTTTCATTTCTTCAGACATATTAGTCTCCTATATTACAAATTAGAAAGGGATATCTTCAGAGAAGTCACCAGGTACTCCACCGAAAGATACATTTGAATCGTAACCACCTGTAAATGAAGGTGCTGCAGGCTGACTGTTTGGCTGGAATGCAGGTGCACCCCCGGCAAAAGAATTATTGCCACCGAAGCCCTGGTTTCCGTTTGAATAACCGGCTCCATTTCCACCATTATCTCTTCCGCCAAGAAGCTGAACATTGTTAGCAGTAATTGTTACTTTGCTGAACTTCTGTCCGTCTTTTTCCCATCTGTCCTGCTTAAGGAATCCTTCAACAGCAATCTGCTTACCTTTTGTAAGGTATGGCTTAAGATTTTCTGCCTGTTTTCCCCAGATTGTTACGTCAAAATAATTAACTTCATCTACCCAGTTATCACCATTTTTACGGCTTCTGTTGACTGCAATACTTACATTTGCCCTGCACTGTCCGTTACCAACATAACCAAAGTTTCTGTCATCCAGGTCGCGAGTAAGGCGTCCAATAAGCATTACATGATTAATATCTGTCATTTTGTCCCCCGTTTTTAATTATTTATGGTGATATTATACTGAATTTATTTGTCCAGTTTTACGAACTGTGATTTAAGCAGATTTGGTGTAATCATGAACTGCTTTTCGATATCAGCAATTGTTTCTGGTTTTACGTTAAGGTTGAAAAGAACGAAACGGCCTTTCTTGTTTTTGGCAATTTCGTAGCAAAGATCGCGGTCACCGAAGAGTTTTTCTTCTGTGATTTCAGCACCGAAGTCTGCCAGTACTTTTTTTACAGCTTCTGTGCCATTTTTAGACTTTTCCTCATCAAGTGGGAAAATTGTCATAAGTTCATACTTTCTCATAAGTATTCTCCTATTAAGTAACAGGAGGCGGTTAAATATCTGATTCAGAACAACGTTCTTTTCAGATAACCTCCTTTTGGACAAGGAAGTACATCAACGTGTACTCCAAGGGGTGTTTTATAAGTTTATATAAAATATAAAATCAGGTCAATATCAAAAATCTTCTATTTAATAAGTACATATAAATCAAATATATTTTATTTGATTAGTTATGGTC
>JAHBAD010000074.1 GCA_018385395.1 Treponema sp. | reverse complement strand
CGGTCACAATCACGGCCTACCAGGAACGCTAGCTAGCGTCGCTAATACAAAGCGCGGTAAGGAAACTATCGTTTCCGCGCTTTGTGATTTCCTGGTGGCACGTGTTGTTCCCTTGCGTAAGTTTTTTACAAGCAGGATTAAATCAAATAAATATTTTTGTTTTAATGAATTACGCAGGGAAACATAGACTTAAAACTTTGACATAACGCTAACCCATACAATACGCCATACAAAAAAATCATTACCCAAACAAACAGATGTCCCCATAGCTCGTTAGAGCGTTGCGTTAGCTGCCATTACCCTTCCACTTCAATACGATAAATCGAAACGCTTTAGCGTTGAGATTTATCGTATGGTATTCCTTCCGCTTTTGGAGCGCGGGAATTGCGGGATGTAAATATGAGGACTACAAGGGAAATAATATATGGAAGCATGTTATAAACAGTTCCCGGAATATTCAGGGCTTTAAGGAATCCGTAACCCATGTAAACATTTGAAAGAGCACGGAAGAAGCCGAAAAGAAGGGCTGCAAGTGCAATGCGGGTCGGTTTCCACTGTCCGAAAATCATTACGGCAAGGGAAAGGAATCCGAACCCTGCAACACCGTTTTCAAACTTCCACTGTGAAGCGCCTGCTGTAATGTATGCAATGCCTCCAAGTCCGCCAAGGGCCCCGGAAATGAGGACGCCTGCATAGCGCATTTTATAAACGTTTATACCAACAGAGTCTGCTGCCTGAGGGTGTTCACCACAAGCCATAAGGCGGAGTCCGAACTTTGTCTTATAAAGGACTATGAAAGAAGCAATCAATGCGATTACAGAAATAACTATAAACCAGTTGAATTCGTATTTTCCGATATTGATCATAAGAGCTTCTTTTTCCTGGATATATTTTACAGTTGTGGAAACATCATCAGGATTTTTTGACATGTTGATTGTTCGGACGATGATACAGGCTGTAGCTGTTCCCAGAAGGTTCATGGCAGTTCCTGTCAGTGTCTGGTCAGCCTTGAAGTTGATGCTGGCAATGGCCAGAAGAAGGGAATAAACCATTCCGGAAAGAAGACTGATTAAAACAACCATTACGACCATGAAAAAGGCCGGAGTAGTGGCTGGAAGAAAGCTCATTGTAAGGGCGCCGCCAAGAGCTCCAGAAACCATAATGCCTTCAAGTCCGATGTTGATGACACCTGAATGTTCTGAAAAACATCCTCCAAGGGCAACAAGAAGAAGAACTGAAGCAAAAATCAGTGTGTACTGTACTAAAAGCATTGTTAGTTACCTCCATTTGATTCTTTTTTCTCAGCGATTTTACCAATCAGATATTTTATGAAAAGAACGAATCCGCAAAGGTAAATGATGATTGAAGAAATAAAGTCTGAAATCTGAGGTGAATAGATTGATTTGTCTACAAGGGCACCACCGTCAGTTATGTGCTGGATGAAATATGAAGAGAAAATAGTTCCTATGGGATGAAGACCTCCAAGAAAGGCTGCAGCAATGCCGTTGAAACCCATGGCCGGAAGTGTTGTTGCTGAACAGAACCATTGTTCAATTCCGCTCTGGTAATAGAATGAAGCTGCCAAACCTGCAAGGCCGCCGGCAAT
Organism: Treponema sp.; assembly: GCA_018385395.1. Lineage (GTDB taxonomy): Bacteria > Spirochaetota > Spirochaetia > Treponematales > Treponemataceae > Treponema_D. The sequence continues at coordinate 30,605 of JAHBAD010000074.1, read as the reverse complement.
GGCCATTGTAATTATTATATTTTTCTTTTCATTCATGCCGGCGTATTTTGCAGCGTTTTTGTTAAGTCCTGTTGCTTTAAGCTCGTAACCGAACTTAGTTTTGTCCAGAAGAATCCATACAAGGATTGCCATAATCACGCTTAAGAAAACCGCAATTGTAATATATTTGTTTTTTCCGAAAAGTGAACCAAGTCCCAGGTCTGGAAGGAGTGCCTGTTTTCCCTTTGTGTGGAGAGGGAATGTGTAAGGACTTGTAGGTTCCTTACAGGCAAGCATAATCATGTTTGTTGAATAAAGGGAAATCCAGTTCAGCATGATACAGGAAATAACTTCGTTTACGTTGAAAAAGGCTTTTAAAAGTCCCGAAAGGGCGCCAAGGAAGGCTCCTGCAAGAACTGCTGCTAAAAGACATACAAACCAGTTGCATTCAAAACGGATTGCAAGTAAAAGCGCAAATGCAGCTCCCAGAGTATACTGACCTGCAGCCCCGATATTAAAAAGTCCTGTTTTGTATGCGAAAAGGACAGAAAGGGAACACATAATAAGTGGAGCAGTGCGGACAAGGGTGTTTCCCATGGCGCGTTTTACCATCATTGCGTTTGGATACCAGAAATAATTTTTTATGATGGCTCCAAGTGCTTTAAATGATTCAGCCGGATTAATTACCAGAAGAACAAGGTAACCGATAAAAAGTCCAAGGAAAATACAGATCAGAGATGAAAGAACTGATTTTACTCCCGATTTTTTCCAGAAATCAGATTTATTTGCCATTGTGTTTTGCTCCTGTCATATAAAGTCCAAGTTCTTCAACTGTTACTTCTGAAGGTTTGAATTCCCCTGTGATTTCGCCTTCGCACATTACAAGAATTCTGTCTGAAACTGTCATTACTTCTGATAGCTCAAGGCTTACAAGAAGAACTCCCTTGCCTTTATCCCGCTGAATAACCAGCTGTTTATGGATATATTCAATTGCACCTACATCAAGACCACGGGTAGGCTGAACAGCAATGAGAAGTTCAGGGTTTTTGTCGATTTCTCGGGCGATGATTGCTTTCTGCTGGTTTCCGCCCGACATGCTGCGGGCTTTTGTAACAGGTCCCTGTCCTGAACGAACGTCGAATTTTTCAATAAGCTTTTCAGCATAGGACCTGATATTCTTTTTGCGCAAAAATCCTGCTTTGTTAGTGAAGTCAGGTTCAAAATAACGCTGGAGAACCAGGTTTTCTTCGAGAGTGTAGTCCAGAACAAGTCCGTGTTTATGGCGGTCTTCCGGAATATGGCTCATGCCTGCAAGAGACCTTTTTCTTACTGGAGCTTTTGTAATGTCTTTTCCAAGAAGTGTGATTTTCCCGCTTTTTACTGGAATAAGTCCCGAAAGGGCGTGGACTGTTTCGCTCTGTCCGTTGCCGTCAATTCCCGCAATGCAGACAATTTCGCCCCGCCTTACGTTGAAAGACACGTTGTTTACGGAATTCTTTACCTTGGAACGGCCGGCAACACAAAGGTTCTGAACGTCAAGAACAACTTCCCCGGGAACGCTTTCATTCTTTTCAACCGCAAAACTTACATGTCGACCAACCATCATAGAAGAAAGTTCTTCCTGATTAGTTTCTGAAATGTTTACAGTTCCGATATATTTTCCTTTTCTTAAAACAGAACACCGGTCCGCAACCGCCATAATTTCGTTCAGTTTATGAGAAATAAAGAGGATGCTTTTTCCTTCTTTTGCAAGATTTTTCATAATCTGCATCAGTTCTTCAATTTCCTGTGGAGTAAGAACTGCAGTAGGTTCATCAAAAATGAGGATTTCATTTTCGCGGTAAAGCATTTTAAGGATTTCAGTACGCTGCTGCATGCCGACAGTGATGTTTTCTATAAGTGCATCAGGATCAACTTTCAGGTTATATTTTTCAGAAAGGGCCAGAACTTTTTTACGGGCTTCTTCTTTTTTTAAGAAACCTGCTTTTGTGTCCTCGACCCCAAGAATTATATTGTCCAGAACCGAAAAGCATTCTACCAGTTTAAAGTGCTGGTGAACCATGCCGATTCCAAGGTCATTTGCATCATTCGGATTATTGATTTTTACTTCTTTTCCGTCTTTCAGGATTTTTCCTTCTTCCGCCTGGTACAAACCGAAAAGAACACTCATAAGGGTTGATTTTCCGGCACCATTTTCACCAAGAAGGGCATGAATTTCACCTTTTTTAAGCTGAATAGTTACATTGTCGTTGGCAACGATTCCAGGGAATCTTTTTGTAATGCCAAGCATTTCTATTGCGTAATTGTCCATGACAGTATTATAGCACCAATATACGCAAAAAAAAAACAGCACCCCGAAGAATGCTGTTTGAATAAATGTCACGCCGATTGAATTTTAGCGTGGCGGTAAAAAACTATTTGATGTTTCCTTGGTAGCTTACTTTTACAGTAACTGCCGGTGCGTTTTCGATGTCGTTTGAAACTTTGATTGAACCGTCAAGGAGTTTTTTAACCAGAGCTTTGTAATCAGCCTGAGAGAATTTGTCAGACCAGTTTGTAGAATCTGGGAGGGCTACGAAGTTTTCTGCAGGATTTTCTGATACGAGACCAAGGTTTTCAACTTTTCCTGAGTATTTTGCCCAGTTGTTATCGATAACGATTGCTGTAAGAACAGCTTTTACAGTTGCGCTGAGACCTTTCATTGCTGATGTAACAGTCATACCTTCGCCGTAAGAACCGTCGATTGTTGGTTTCTGGTCAACGTCAACACCAATCAGTTTTACACCTGTTTTCTGTGCAGCTTCTGCAGCTGATGTCCAGATTCCGCCACCACAAGCGAAGATAACTTCAACATTCTGTGAAACCCATGTATCCATGTAAGCTTTGATATCTGCATCGCCGTAGAACTGGTTTCCGTAAACATATTCAACTGAAATGTCCTTTGTGATTCCCATTTCTTTAGCAGCATCGTTGATACCCTGAACGTATCCGTATCCGAAACGAACTACAGCAGGAACTGCCATACCACCAAGGAATCCAAGGTGTTTGTATCCCATTTTAACTGCAGCGTAACCAGCCATGTAACCTGAAAGTTCTTCCTGGTAAATTGCGCAGAATACGTTTTCTGTTCCAAGTTTTCCGCCTGCACTTGTCAGGTCGAATTCAGAAACGTCAAGGGCAACAAGTTTTACATCAGGGTATGTTGAAGAAATTTCAACAACCATTGCAGCCATAAGGTATCCAGGACAAAGGATAATGTTTGCACCTTCAGCAATAGCCTGTTCACATGCAGCTACACGTGAAGCATCGTTGTCAGCCTGTGGTTTGTAATACTTGTATGGAAGACCATTTGCGTCACAGAATGCCTTTCCAGCTTCGTAAGTTGTCTGGTTGAAAGATTCGTCAGTGATGTCACCTGAGTCTGTAACCATTGCTACTTTGTAAGCAGGAGCCTTTCCTTTTTTTGCTTTCTTGGCTTTTTTTGGAGCAGCAAATGCAGATGTTGCAATCATTGCTACTGCAGCCAGAACTAATACTAATTTTTTCATGAGTTAAACCTCCAAAATGTGTATGGGATAAAAATATCGTATTGCGGAGGATTTGAAAAGGGCAAAAAAAAAGACTCCTGATTAAGGAGTCTTTTGCCACCGGTTGGAATCGAACCAACGACACATGGATTTTCAGTCCATTGCTCTACCAACTGAGCTACAGCGGCTAAGTGATTGTTATATTATCTGAAACACGAATTTGTGTCAACAACTCTGGAATAAAATTTATGAATTTTTTTGATTTTTTTTGAAAAGCCTTTTCGTTGAATTTCAAATATACATATATTAAAATGGATATATTATGAAAACAAAAATTGCCTTTACTGGTGGTGGGACTGCAGGGCATATTTATCCGGGTCTTGCTGTTGCTGATGAATTAAAATCAATTGCTGAAAAAAATAATTTTGATATAGAAATCTCGTGGCTCGGCTGTTCAAAGGGTATGGATAAAAAAATCGTGACCAGCGCCGTAAGAGGGGACGGAAGGTCTTCGGCTGACCGTTTTTACGGAATTCCTTCAGGAAAGCTCCGCCGTTATTTTTCACTTAAAAACTTTTCGGATCTTTTTAAGATTGCAGGCGGTTTTTTCAAATCCTTTTTTATCCTTTTAAGAATGAAACCGGCTCTTCTTTTTTCAAAAGGCGGATTCGTTTCTGTTCCTCCATGCATTGCAGCAAAAATTCTTGGTATTCCGGTTTTCACACATGAATGCGATTTTACTCCGGGTCTTGCAAACAGAATCAATGCAAAATCAGCAAGCAAAATACTTTTGTCTTACGAAGAAACCAAACGCTTCTTAAGCGAAGGAAACAAGGCGAAATCTGTTGTAACAGGAAATCCTGTCCGTCCTGTTTTTTACAGCGCAGATAAATCAAAAGGACTTTCATTTTTAGGAATCCCTGAAAGTCACCAAAAACCTGTTCTCATTGTTCTTGGTGGAAGTTCAGGCGCCCGTCAGATAAATCAGCTGGTTTCAGAAAACCTGGACTTTTTGTGTGAACATTTTATTGTCGTTCATCAGACAGGAATGGTTAATACTGATGAAAATGAAAACAAAACCCTTAAAGAAAAATACGGAGATGATTACAAACCATATCCTTTTATCTATAAAGAAATGGCTGATGTTCTTTCTTCTGCAGACGTAATCCTTTCCCGTGCCGGTGCAAACTCCATCTGGGAATGTGCCGTTATGAATAAGCCTATGGTTCTTGTTCCTCTTTGTGGAAACGGCACAAGAGGCGACCAGGTAGACAATGCAAAATTCTTTGAAGAAAAAGGGTGTGCAGAAGTGCTTCTCGGAGACGAGGCAACTGGCGAAAACCTGAAATCAAAACTTGAAAAAATGACCGATGTAGAATGCCGCAAAGTTTATGCAGAAAATCTTAAAGCTCTGACCGGAGAAACAAGACCTGCATTAAAGATTGCTGAACTTATTATGGAAAAGGCAGGTAATTAGTATGATCCTTAATGTTTTGAATATTCTTGACTGCATATTTCTTGTTATTACACTTGTAATTGCAATTGTTGCTGCATTCAAAGGCTTCATTAAAGAAGTTCTTGGTAAGGCATCCTGGGTTCTGGCTGTTTTATTTTCCGTCTGGTTTTATGACAAACTTGCTCTTCAGTTTCAGGCAACAATCAAAAATGAAACAGTACGAAATGTCATCGCATTCGTTCTGATTTTTATGCTGGTATTCCTTGTTGTAAAAATTATCGAAGTGATTCTTTCAAAAATCTTTTCAGGAGAAATTGTTGGCGGCTTGAACCGTGCCCTCGGGTTCCTTCTTGGCATTGTTGAAGGCCTTGTTCTCTCATTTTTTATCCTTTTTTTGATGACAGCCCAGCCATGGATTGATGTTTCCGGTATAACTGAAGGAAGCTTTTTTCACAAAGTTTATCAGAGCCAGCATATTGAACAGGTTCTGAATCCGGATACAGGAGCTGCTTAATGTACGAAAATCTTCTTGGACAGCCGGCAAAACTTGCACTGTCTTCTGACATAAAAAACAAGACTTTTCCCGGTTCAGTTCTTTTTTCAGGAAATGATGCTTCTGGAAAGCTGACAGCGGCCCTTGAAACGGCGCGAATTCTTTCATGCCATGAAGCTATTCCCCGCAGTTTTGAATGTACCTGTCCTTCCTGCCTCCGGCACAAATCTCTTCTGTCTACAAACCTTATTCTGTGCGGACCTAGAGACTGTTTCCTTGAAATTAATGCGGCCTGCGATACTTTTTTAAGGGCTTATTCCCAGAACGCCCGGTTTATTGATGCGGCAAGGTATCTTTTTCTTCGTTCGGTACGAAAGCTTACACTCCGCTTCAGCGATGTTCTTCTTGAAGGTGATAAGAACGTAAATAAAATAGGTGCTCAGGTGGGGGCCGTAAATGAAATGCTTGAAGAACTGGATTTTCCCCGCAAGCTTCCGCCTTTTGAAGAACTTTCAAAAAAATGTGAAAAGATAAAAGAAGCCGCACTCAAACTTGAAAGCGAATATCTTTACGACACGATTCCAATTGCTCAGATCCGTAACATGGAAAACTGGGCTCGTATGAAAAATGATGAAGGTAAAAAGACTGTAATCATCGAAAATGCTGACCGCATGAATGAAAGCGTTCGTAATGCACTTTTAAAGATTCTGGAGGAACCTCCAAGTGATACGGTTTTTATTCTTCTTACTTCAAAACGCAATGCAGTTATGCCCACTATTCTGAGCCGTGTCAGAACTTATAGTTTTATTGAACGGCCAAAACAGCATCAGGATGATGTAATCAATGCGGTTTTTCATAAACCGGAGTTTACGGGAAGTCTTAACGATTACCTCATGACTTTTCTTCCTGTTTCACCTGTTGTATTAAACCAACAGGCTGCAGAATTCATGAACGGGGTTCTTTCGGCAAAAGCTCCCGATTTTGGTGCAATTGTAAAGGCAAGCGGAAATTTTAATCCTAGAATTCAGCTGAAGCTTTTCCTTCAGTATCTGAATAAAATGCTTCGACCTCTTATGTACAGTCAGGGCGGGGCAGAAATCCTTTCCCAAGTTTCGGCAAAAACTCTTGAATGCTGGACAAATGTGACAGGTTATAACCAGAATCCCCAGGGAGCTCTTGAAAACCTGTTCAGGGAATTTTTGAAACTGAATATGACAAACGGGAATATATTTAAATGCGCCGATTTGTAAATAAAGTAACTGAAAAAACAGAAAAGCTTTCTAAAGAAGAGCTTCAGCGTCTCATAAAGAATCTTTCGGAAAAAATGGAAGAAGTTTCTTTGGAAAATGACCAGTTCTGGGCAATTTTTGAATCTTTATCTTCTGGACTTCTTATTGTTGATGAAAATTACAATCATGTTCATAGTAATTCATCAGCTCAGAGGCTTTTAGGAATTTCTTCAGGAGATATTTATGTAAGCGATAATGTTCCGGCCTGGGATCTTGTTTCAGAAGAAGAAATTTCAGTTTTTCTTAAGAATTGTTTTGATAAGAAAATTACAAATGCTTCCAGTGAATTTACTATTTCTACAGACGGCGGAACCGTCCGTTTTCTTTCTGTAAACGTTGGGCCACTTTTTCAGGAAAGCAATCTGAATGGTACTATTATTATTGTGAAGGATATTACTGACAGCAAAAATCAGGATGTTCTTTTGCATCGTATGGAAAAACTTGCAAGCCTTACAAACCTTGCTGCAGGTATGGCTCATGAGATAAAAAATCCTCTTGGTGCAATTTCAATTCACATTCAGCTTGTTCAGCGTGCCCTTGAAAAGGCCCGCGAAAATGCAGATACACTTCCGGCAAGAAAATTTGTTGAAGATCATATTGATGTTGTAAATGAAGAAATTGAGCATCTGAATTCACTTGTTATGGATTTTCTTTTTGCAGTTCGTCCTGTAAATGCGAAACTTGAACTTAAAAATCCAGTCGGTATAATCACAGCAGTTTCTGATTTTTTCCGTCCTGAGTTCAAAAAGAATGGAATCAGTTTTGAAGTTGAACATCTTGAAAAAGATGCCAGAATTCTTATTGATGAAAAGCTTTTTCGTGAAGTTTTAATGAATATGGCACAGAATGCCCTTGCTGCCATAAAATCAAAATTTCCTGACGGGAATGCAGAAAATATGGAAGGCAGATTCAAGATTGCAAATTGTGTCCGTGACGGAAAATATATTATTGCCGTGGCAGATAATGGTTGCGGTATGAATGAAGAAACAAAAAACAAACTTTTTGAACCATATTTTACTACCAAGGCAAACGGTACAGGACTTGGTATGACTATGGTTTATAAAATTGTGAAAGAGTTTTCCGGGGAGATTGGAGTTGATTCAACAGAAGGTGAAGGCACCAATTTTGTAATGTCTTTTCCGCTTCCTCAAAGCGAAACAAAACTCCTTAGTTAATCGGGGTGAAATATGAAAAGTACAATTCTTACAATTGATGATGAAGAAAATATCCGCTCAGGTCTTTGCGATAACTTTGAACTTGAAGGTTATGAAGTAAAACAGGCTGCCAACGGGAAGGACGGTCTTGCTCTTGTAAAGAAAGGTGATATCGACCTTGTTATTACAGACCTCCGTATGGACGGAATATCGGGGGAAGAAGTTGTCCGTCATATTACAACAGAAAACCCTGGAATTCCTGTTATCGTTCTTACCGGTCACGGAAGTATTGACGATGCTACAAAAGCCATTAAAATGGGGGCTTACGATTTTCTTACAAAACCTTTAGACCTTGACCATTTAAATAAAATCGTAAAAAACGCTCTTGAAGGCCGCGAGCTTAAGCTTCAGAAAAAGCAGCTTGAAAATGAACTTGAAAAGAAAAAAGCACTTTCCGAAATGGTCGGAAAAAGCAGCGTCCTAAAATCAGTTATGGAAAAAATTACCCGTGTTGCCCCAAGTAAGGCAACAGTTCTTATTACAGGTGAAAGCGGGGTTGGTAAAGAAGGTGTTGCCGATGCTATTCATGCATTAAGCCCAAGGAAAGATAAACCTCTTATAAAAGTGCATTGTGCCGCTTTAAGTGAAAGCCTTCTTGAAAGTGAACTTTTCGGACACGAAGAAGGTGCTTTCACCGGCGCCGATAAAATGCAGAAGGGGCGCTTTGAACTTGCCCATGGCGGAACAATTTTCCTTGATGAAATCGGGGAAATCAGCCAGTCGGTTCAGGTAAAACTTTTACGCGTAATTCAGAACCGTCAGTTTGAACGTGTAGGCGGTGAAAAGACAATTGATGTTGATGTAAGAATTATTGCTGCTACAAACAGAAACCTTGAAGAAGAAGTAAAAGCAGGTCGTTTCCGCGAAGACCTTTATTATCGCCTTAATGTTGTTTCTGTTCAGGTTCCTCCTCTCCGCGAAAGAAAAGAAGATATCCCGCTTCTGGTTTCAAGCTTCCTTGAACGCTTTAATGAAGAAAACGGAAAAAACGTAAAGGGATTTGATTCCAAGGCAAAAAGTGCCCTGTCAAATTATTCATGGCCTGGAAATATCCGTCAGCTTCAGAACGTTGTGGAAGGTTGTGTTGCCATGAGTGTTTCTGATACGGTAAAACTTGCAGATCTTCCTGATTATTTACAGAACGGGTCGGGAGATAAGGCTATTTCAATTCCACTTGGCACCTCAATGGAAGAAGCTGAAATGATTATAATAAATGAAACTCTGGCTTTTTGCGGCGGGAACCGGTCAAAATGTGCCGAAGTTCTTGGAATCGGACGGAAGACGCTTTACAGAAAGCTTGGCGAAGAAGAGTAAGTCAGTGGGCAGTTAGTCTGATGATGAAGAAAAGGAAGCGGTTCCGGTGATGATTTTTACAGGAGTGTCTTCGGTGTAGTTTCCGGAGGGAATGCGTTCTGCAGTTTGTGGTTTCTTAATTGAAATTTGAGAATTGAGAATGGACAGTTGTTCTGCAGTTAGTGGTATTTCTGTTTCTGATTCGGAATCATTTTCAGTATTTTCAATTTTTAATTGTAAATTATCAATTTCACTTTCAGTAATATTGTGAATTATGCGTTCTGCATTTTGCATTTCATTTTCAATTTTCTCACTTAAGAGATTTCCCATTTTTTCAAAAATATCACCCATAATTTTTCCCTTTATTTTTATAACTATTTTATAAACAGAAAGTTTCCAAAAAAAAAGCGTCTGAAATAAATATCTCAGACGCCTGTTATAAATATTATTAATTATGCATTTTGCATTGTGAATTAAATTACAGTTCCGTCCTGGATAATTGCTCCCTTACGGATTACGATGATACCGTCAGAAACATAGAATGTACCGTAATCACCGTCTTCGTAAACTTTTCCTGAAACGTTGATTTTACAGTTGTCACCGATACGGGCATTTTTGTCGATGATTGTTTTTGCAATTTTACAGTTTTTACCGATACCAACAGAAGGAACGCCTTTTTTTGCCTCCATGTCATAGAAGTCGGCACCCATCATGATTACTCCGTCAAAATCACATCCGTCATTGATGAACGAACGAACACCAATTATAGACTTGTGGAGTTTTGCATTTGTAATAATACATCCGTCTGAAACAAGAACCGAATCCAGGTCTGCTTTATTGATTTTTGAAGCAGGCAGGTTTCTCATGTGTGTATAGATAGGATTTTCCATATCGAACAGGTTGAAACGTGGTTTAAGATCTGTAAGTTCGATATTTGCATCGTAGAAACTTTTGATAGTTCCAATATCTTCCCAGTAATCATTAAAGATATAAGAATTAATTTTTTTCTTTGTGATTGCTTCAGGAATGATTTCTTTACCAAAGTCTGTATATTCATTGTTCAGGACTTCTTCCATTGTATCTGCATTGAAGATGTAGATACCCATAGAAGCCAGGTATTCTTTTTCTTTTGGAAGGTCTCCGCGGGCAGCTTCTGGAATCTTCCATGAATCGATGTTCAGGTCCTTCTTAGGTTTTTCCATGAATTCTTTGATGCGGTTATTTTCATCAATTTTCATGATACCAAAACCCGAAGCGTCATGGCGGTTTACAGCTGTTGTAGCAATTGTTACGTCTGCACCTGACTTAATATGTTCGTTCAGGAAGTGTTTCAGGTCCATTTTGTAAAGCTGGTCACCTGAAAGAATGATGTAATGAGTAGGATTCTGAGCCTTAAAGTGATTCATGTGTTTTCTTACGGCATCAGCTGTACCTTCGTACCATCCTGAATGTTCCAGAGTCTGTTCTGCAGCCATAATTTCAACAAAGCCGTTAGAGAAACGGTCAAAGTTATAGCTGTTTGTAATGTGCATATGAAGTGATACCGAATTGAACTGTGTTAAAAGGTAAATTTTCTTGTAACCTGAGTTAATACAGTTAGAAATTGGGATATCAACAATTCTATATTTACCGCCGAATGAAACGGCTGGTTTTGATCTTTCTTTTGTGAGAGGGTAGAGACGAGTTCCTTTACCGCCTCCCAAAATAATCGATACTACACGTGGTTCTTCCATATATGTCTCCTTTTTTTGTAACCATTTAATGGAAATATTATAAATCCAAAGTCTCCAGTCCGCAACTTTATTATTCAACTTTCTATTGATTTTTTTTTTTTAATATGTTAGTTTCATTCTGTTATAACAAATTTTAGGTTTTGTGGTTGCGGCTTGATTTATTTCTACACAACCGGGCAAAGCCGATAGGGGATCCAAATGAAAAAGGATATTCATCCAGAGTACACACTCACAACAATTACTTGCGTATGCGGTAATGTAATCGAAACACGTTCAACAGTAAAAGACATTCATGTTGAAATTTGTTCTGCCTGCCACCCATTCTATACTGGTAAGCAGAAACTCGTTGACACAGCCGGACGTATCGATCGTTTCAACAAACGTTACGCAAACTTCGGAAAATCAGAAAACAAATAGTTTTTTGTTTATTTCAAAAACCGTCTTCGTCTTGAAGACGGTTTTTTTCTGTTAGGATTTTTTTATGGCTAGTTTAATAACACTTATCTGTCTTCTTGTTATGCTTTTTTGTCCGGCTGTTCTTAATATAATTGCATATCCTGTTTCATACCGCTGGAGCCTTGCAATTTCGGATTATATCGTGTACGTTTGTGCACCTCGTCTTTTTGCTATTTTAAACTGTTACAGAAAATTCCATTTTTTCGGTTACCACGAACATGATTCAGAACTTCCTGAACAGTTTATAATTGTTTCAAATCATCAGAGTCTTCTTGATATTCCATGTTATATGAATTATTTCCGCCGGAAAAAGACTCTTCGTTTTGTAGCAAAAGATTCCTTAAGCCGGCATATTCCTGTTGTTTCAGAAATGCTTCGCACTCAGGGACATTGTATGATTCCTCGTAAGGCAAAACCTATGGATGCCATGAGATATATGGAAAAGTTCGGAAAAAAATGTCTTGAACAGAATCAGGTTCCAGTTCTTTTTCCTGAAGGAACAAGAACTAAAAATGGGGAACTTGGGAAATTCTATTCGGCAGGATTCAGAAAATTAACGGAAAGTACCGGGCTTCCTGTTGTTGTTTGTGCACTTGATGGCGGATGGGAGCTTCGTGATCTTATGAAAATCATGAAAAACCTGAAAAATGGTTCTTATCGTGTAAAAGTTCTGAAAGTTTACGATAATCCGAAGACCAAAGAAGAACAGCAGCAGATTCTTGATGAAGCAAAAGAACTGATTGCACAACAGGTAGCAGAATGGCGGAAAAAGCCTGGTGAAGTCAGGTAAAATGTAATTATATATAAAGTAGATAATTGACATAAGCCTTGATTATCACTAAGATATTATCCTAATATACGTTTTGGAGGCAAAAGATGGCTGGAGCAAGTAAAAACTCTCGTACAACAGTTGCAACACAAAAATTCATGTGTCCGGATTGTAACGGCGAAATCATAATGAAAACTATGTATGAAGGCGGTAAACTTAAGAATATCGCTGAATGTCAGGGTTGCAAACGTACAGAAAGACGTCCAAAAGATTTCAAATAATCTTTTTTAATTTGCTAATAATTTTTTATAATAAATAATTGGGGGTTCCCTTTGGCTACTAAACAAACATCTGCACAGAAAAGACACAAGCAGAGCGAAGTTCGCAGAATTCATAACAAAGCTGTAAAATCAGAATGCAAAACATATGCAAGACAGTTCGTAGAAGCTTGTCAGGCAAAAGATGAAGCAGCTGCAAAAGCAAAACTCGTTGAACTGCAGTCAGCTCTTGACAGTGCTCGCTCAAAAGGCGTTTGCACACGTAATGCTGTATCACGCAAAAAGTCAAGAATGATGTCTCTTTATAATGTGACATTTGCTTCTAAATAACTTATAAAATAGTTATTGTCAAAAATCCGGTTGGCATGTCCAGTCGGATTTTTTTTTCTTCAACGTTATTTCACAGGGGGAGTTGAAAAAATGGCAAAAGTTACTAAGGCTGAATTGGTTGATAATATTTATAAAAATTCTGAATATGAACGTCAGACTGTTCTTTCGGTAATAGATGCTTTTATGGAAGAACTGAAATCTCAGATGATTTCAGGTAATGTTGTTGAACTTCGCGGGTTCGGAACTTTTGAACCAAAACTTAGAAACGGACGTTCTGTTGCTCATAACCCAAAAACAGGGGCAAAATGTTCTGTTCCTCCCCATTATGTTGGAAGTTTCCGACCTGGTCAGGAATTAAAAAAAGGGCTTTGGGAACTACCGGTTGATAAAGATGCAGAAAAATAAAATTTTCTTTTCTGTTTTTTTATATCTGATTCTTTCTTCTGTTTTATTTTCCTTTTCATTTCCAGGTTTCGTTTTTGAATCGGGATTTCCTCTTTTTGCCTGGTTTTGTTTTACACCTTTATTTTTTGCTCTTGATCGTATGGAATTTGAATTCTCTTTTCTGTACGGTTTTTTTTATGGTCTTGTTTCATATAGTCTTCTCGTTTACTGGCTTTATAAATATAGTCCATTTGTTTTTTTTCTTGCAGTGTTTTTTTATGCAATTTGTTACGGGCTTCTTTTTATATTTTTGAAATTGCCTCTTTTTGTTTTTCATAAGACAAGCTGGATTATTCAATGTCTCATACTTCTTTCTTTTGAATACTTAAAGACTCTGGGATTTTTAGGCTTCAGTTACGGAGTTTCCGGGTATACTCAGTATAAATGCACTCCTTTGATTAAGATTGCAGATATTACGGGAGTCTACGGAGTCTCATGTCTTGTTATTTTTTCTTCCGGAATTTGTTTCTCTATTCTTCGTTTTCTTTATCTGAATCATGATTTGAAACGAAGGATCCGGTATGAAAGCCATAATTCGAATTATACACCGGTTCAATTTGAAATTGAACTTGCGGATCTTAAAGAAAGGGCAGGCTTCCGGGTTTTTGTTATATCAGCTATTGTTTTTTTATTTGTTCTAATTATAGTTTTTGCATATGGCGTTTTTAGCCGGTCAGATGTTTCTTCATATGATTCTGTTGAGATTTGTGCAGTGCAGCATAATGAAAACCCCCGGGAAGACGGTGTAAATGTTTATGCAGAAAACATTACTCTTCTAACACGCCTGACAGATGATGCTTTGTCTCTTTATCCTGAAACTAAAATAGTAGTATGGCCGGAAACAGCTGTTACACCGTCAATTATGTATCAATTTTATAATGGAAAGGATTCAAGACGTATATCTATCGTTAATTCATTATTAAAATATTTTGATGCAAGAAACTGTACTTTTGTTATTGGAAATTATCATAGAGATATAAATGCAGAAAAAATGGAACCAAAGGATTTTAACAGTGCTCTTGTTTTTACACCGGGGAAAAATGTTCTTCCTCCAAAACCAGAAATGTATTTCAAACAGAAACTTGTTCCTTTGTCCGAAGAATTTCCCTTTGAAAATCATTTCATTAAAGTTAAAGAAATAATGATAAATCTTGGTGCAAGTTTCTGGAATAAAGGGAGCGAAAGTAAAATTTTTGAAAGTTCCGGATTGAAGTTTTCTACACCAATTTGCTTTGAAGATACTTTTCCTCATATTTGCAGGGATATGGCTCGGAAAGGAAGCCTTTGTTTCATAAACCTTACCAATGATTCCTGGGGAGAAAGTGTTGCCTGTCAGAACCAGCATCTTTCTATGGCTGTTTTTCGAAGTGTTGAAAATAAAGTACCAACTGTTCGATCAGCAACTTCGGGACAGACTTGTGTTATTTATCCTGATGGAAAAATAATGAAGGAAGCAGTTCCTTTTTCTGCATCCTTTATTGTGTCCAGCGTTCCTTTGATGCCTTCTTCAAAAGGAACCTTCTATACAAGATTTGGTGACCTGTTTGCTTATGTAATACTTTTGCTGACAGGGGTCTTGTTGATAATCGCAGGCATAAAGGGTATAATTAAATTATGGCAGAACAGGTATTAAAAGAAAAACGCAACATTACCGTTTTCGGTTCAGAAACCGAATTTGACGGAGTACTGGAATTTACAGACAGACTTGTTATTACAGGAAAATTCAATGGCAAAATTGAAGCTCCGGAAGGAGATCTTGAGATTGCGAAATCTGCTGACTGCCATGTTGGCTCTATAAAAACAAATTCTATCGTTATAAGCGGAAATGTTGAAGGGACTATTGAAGCTGCTGATAGAGTTGAAATCTGCTCTGGAAGTACTGTAAAAAGTGACATTACAACAAGCCGTTTTAGAATTGCAAATAATGTTGAATATACAGGTCAGGTTTCTATGCTTGAAAAAGAACCTGAATCTGATCTTTTTAGTGTTGCTTCAAGTGAATTTAAACAGTCAATGATTGTAAAAGCTGATAGAATTTCTTAAAAATTGATTGAAATCTACTATAATTGACAAAAAAACAGCAAAGTATCATAATATAGTCACATTTTGATTAAAATTTCTTTTGTCTTTATTGGGATTTTGAGTCCCACAAAAAAATAATCTTTATACATTTTAATCCGGAGTTGTTAATGGCAACAATCAGAAGACGTCGCACAAGCGATGAAACTCCTTTGGAACCACAAGCAGAAGTTCAAACTTCTCTTGATTTTGGTTCAGAGGACGCTCCAGCTGCAAAAGAAGAAGCAGCAAGCTCTGCAGCAGAAGAAAACACTGCAGTAAATGAAGTGCCGGCAGAAAGGGAACCTGCAGCGGCAAATGAAGAAAAAACTTTAGAACAGACAGAGAATCCAGAAACAACAGAAAGCGAACCAGCGAAAGTTGTTGTAAAGAAAAGGCGTACAATCGTAAAAGTCGAAAAAAATCCTTCCAGTCAGAATTCTAACCAGACTTCACAGAACAGTCAGTTAAACACAAATTATCAGACTAATCCAAGAAATAATTTCAAACGAGGAAATAGAAAACCTTATGGAGCAGGTGCACGTTACAATAATCCGAACCTGCCGCCAGTTCCTGAAATGGAGCAGCCCCTTGAAACTCCTGAAGAACTGGCATCAAAACCACGTCTTGTTATCAATGACCTTACAATTAAGAGCATGCCTGAACTTCGCGAACTTGCAATGACCTTTGGTTACAGTGCCGATGATCTTGCACCAATGAAGAAACAGGATCTGATTTTCGTAATTCTTAAGGCTCATACAGAACACGGCGGAATCATTTATGCTTCAGGTAGCCTTGAAATCCTTCCAGACGGTTACGGTTTCCTTCGTTCTCCACAGAACTCATATCTTCCGGGTCCTGATGATATTTATATTTCACCAAGCCAGATCAGACTTTTCAACCTTAAGACAGGTGATACAGTTTATGGACAGACACGTTCTCCGAAAGAAGGCGAGAAATTCTTTGCACTTCTTCGCATAGAATCTGTAAACTATGATGAACCACGGGTTGCACAGACTCGAGTTCCCTTCGAAAACCTGACACCGCTTTATCCTGAAGAAAAATTCAGACTTGAAACAGTTTCTACAGAACTTTCTACACGTATTGTTGACCTGTTTACACCAATCGGAAAGGGACAGCGTCTTCTTATCGTTGCTCCACCAAAAGCCGGTAAAACAACTCTTATGCAGAAAGTTGCAAATGCTATTACAGCTAACAATCCTGAAGTTTACATGATTGTTCTTCTGATTGACGAACGCCCTGAAGAAGTTACAGAAATGGAACGTTCAATCAATGCTGAAGTTATTTCTTCAACATTTGATGAACAGGCTACACGTCACGTTCAGGTTGCTGAAATGGTTCTTGAAAAAGCAAAGCGCCTTGTTGAACACAAGCGTGATGTTGTAATCATCCTTGACTCTATTACACGTCTTGCACGTGCATATAACCAGACTCAGCCAACATCTGGAAAAGTTCTTTCCGGTGGTGTTGACTCTAACGCTCTTCATAAGCCAAAGCGTTTCTTTGGTGCTGCACGTAATATAGAAGAAGGCGGATCTCTTACAATCATCTCTACAGCTCTTATTGAAACCGGAAGCCGTATGGATGAAGTTATTTTTGAAGAATTTAAGGGAACTGGTAACTCGGAAATCGACCTTGACCGCAAGATTGCCGAACGCCGCATTTTCCCTGCAATCAATATCAAAAAATCTGGTACACGCAAAGAAGAGCTTCTTCTTACTGAAAATGAACTGCAGAAACTTTGGGTACTCCGTAAGGTTTTGAACCCAATGGAAGATGTAGATATCATGGAACTTCTTCTGGACAAAATGCGGAAGACAAAGACTAATGAAGCTTTCCTTGCAAGCATGAATGCGGGTACAGCCGCTCAAGACTAAGCCTGATTTACTTGTGACAATTTACAATGGACATTTGTCTCTTTGTGCGGGAAGGCTTTCTTGTCTTCCCAAGATTATAATTTTGTGAGAAAGATAATGAATTTTAGTGAAATGAATTTGACCGCAGAACTTTTGAAGGGAATTGAATCCTGCGGCTACGTAACATGTACACCTGTTCAGGAACAGGTTTTTAAAGCCGCTCTCGACGGCTCTGACCTTTATGTACAGTCTCAGACAGGGACTGGAAAAACAGCAGCTTATCTTATTCCTGTAATTCAGGCCATGCTTTCGAAACCTGAAAACGCCGGAAAAAAACTTCTGGTACTTGTACCGACACGTGAACTTGCAGTTCAGGTTGAAGAAGAAGCAAAGGCTCTTATTGCAAACACTAAGCTTAAAGCATTCAGTTTTTACGGCGGAGTAGGTTATGAAAAACAGATTGCTGCAATCAAGAAAGGCTGCGACATTATGGTTGCAACTCCTGGTCGTGTAATTGACCTGATCGAAGGAAAGAACCTTACTCTTAAAGATGCATATTTTACAGTAATTGATGAAGCTGACCGTATGTTTGATATGGGATTCTATCCTGATCTTAGAACAATCCTTAAGGAACTGCCGGAAGCGGAAGAACGCCAGACAATGCTTTTCTCTGCAACTCTCAACACATACGTTAAGAACCTTGCATGGGAATACACCCGCGATCCAAAAGAAATCACAATTGAATGTGAAAATATTACTGTTTCAGAAATTGACCAGGAATTGATTCATGTTTCAAGTGATGAAAAAGTAAAACTTCTGGTTGGAATCCTTAAAAATGAAAATCCTTCTTCTGTAATGATTTTCTGTAACACAAAACGTTCATGTGAAGTAATTGCAAAACGCCTTCAGATGAATGATTTTAAAGCTGATTTCCTTATTGGGGACCTTCCACAGAGTAAACGTCTTCAGGTTCTGAATAAGTTCCGTGAAGGTCAGACTCCAATTCTTGTAGCAACTGATGTTGCAGCCCGCGGAATTGATGTAAGCGATATGGAAATGGTAATCAACTTTGACCTTCCTGTTGAAGCAGAAAACTACGTACATCGTATCGGCCGTACCGCCCGTGCCGGAAAATCTGGTAAAGCTTATACATTCTGTTCTGAGCAGGATGTTTACAATCTTCCTGCAATTGAACGCTATGTAGAAATGACAATCCCTTCTAAAGTAGCTTTCCCTGAAGATCTTGGTGAAGATAAATCTGACGGTGTATATATTCGTACAGATTATTATGGTCATGATGATTTTGAACATGGACGTGATAACCGTCGTGGCGGAAGCAGAAACGGAAGTCGTGGCGGTAACAGAAATGATAACCGTGGTCAAAGAAGAGACGGGGACCGCAGAAATGACAGCCGTAACCGCGACAGTTACAAAGGCCGAAACCGCGACAATTACAAAGGAAAAAATAACGGGTACAGCAAAAAGCCTTATGCAAAACCAACGCCAGAAGAAATGGAAAAAATGCAGAAAATGCCTCTTGAAGAACGCATGAAGCTGTATAAAGAAAAATATAACAGCGGTAAACGCTACGATAACCATGGTAATAACGGCAAGAACCGTAATTACAACAAAAATGGAAAAAATAATTACAAGAATAATAATTATAAAGGTAAAAAGCCTTATAGCAGCAATAAACCGGCACAGAAACCCGCTCCACAGAAGAAAGGTTTCTTTGCAAAACTTAAGGCTTTTTTTACAGGTAAATAGGGAAACAAGAAATGATTAGTGTTAGCGATTTAAGTTTAAGATTCAGTGAAAAACCACTTTTTAAAGATGTAAACCTTAAGTTTACACCGGGAAACTGTTACGGAATTATTGGTGCCAACGGAGCTGGAAAATCAACGTTCCTTAAGATTCTTTCTGGTGAACAGGATCACGATACAGGTACCATTACAATGACACCGGGTGAACGTATGGCTGTTTTGAAACAGGACCACTTTGCCTACGATGAATATTCTGTAAAAGAAACTGTAATGATGGGGTATCCGAAACTTTATGAAGTTTCAAAAGCCCGCGATGAAATCTATGCAAAGGAAGATTTCACAGAAGAAGACGGAATCAAGTCTGCAGAGCTGGAAGCAGAATTTGGTGAACTTGGCGGATATGAAAGTGAAAACCAGATTGAGCAGATGCTTTCGGGTCTTGGTCTTGAAGAAGAATTCCATGACTCTATGATGGCAGATCTTGATGAAAGCCAGAAAGTACGTGTTCTCCTGGCCCAGGCCATTTTTGGAAATCCTGATGTTCTTATTCTTGACGAACCTACAAACGGTCTTGATATTGAATCAATTACATGGCTTGAAAACTTCCTTATGGAATTTGAAAACACAGTTATTGTTGTTTCCCATGACCGTCACTTCCTGAACACAATCTGTACATTTATCTGTGATATTGACTACGGAAAGATTACTCAGTTTGCAGGAAACTACGACTTCTGGTATCAGATGAGCCAGATCCTCCAGCGTCAGGCAAAAGACCAGCAGAAAAAGAACGAAGACAAGATGAAAGACCTGCGCGACTTCATCCAGCGCTTCTCTTCTAATGCTGCTCAGGCAAAACAGGCTACAAGCCGTAAAAAGATTTACGACAAACTTGCTCAGGAAGTTGAAGATCTTCCTGTTACAAGCCGTAAGTTCCCATATGTAAACTTCAAACCTGACCGCGAAATCGGTAACAATGTTCTGAACGTAGAAGGACTTAATTTGCAGGAAGAAGGCATTACTCTTCTTAAAGATTTCAGCCTTAATGTTGGACGTACAGATAAAATCGCTTTTGTGGGAATCGAACATAATTCAATTACAGAGTTTTTTAATATTATTACAGGAAATAAAAAGGCTGATTCTGGTGAATTTGCATGGGGACAGACAACTAGTCATGCTTACCTTGCACGTGACAATAACGAGTACTTTGCAAACGATTACAATATTACTGACTGGCTTAAACAGTATTCAAAAGAACAGGATGATGCATATGTTCGCGGCTTCCTTGGACGTATGCTTTTTAGCGGTGATGAATCTCTCAAGAAAGTAAAGGTTCTTTCCGGTGGTGAAAAAGTTCGCTGTATGCTTTCAAAAATCATGCTTAGTGGTGCTAACGTTCTTATTATGGATGATCCGACAAACCATCTGGACCTGGAAGCTATTCAGTCTTTAAACGAAGGCCTTATCAACTTCCCTGGTGTTATTCTCTTTACATCACACGACCACGAATTCATTCAGTCTATTGCAAACCGCATCGTAGAAATTACTCCAAACGGCGTAATTGACCGTATGATGCCTTTTGATGATTACATTACTGATGATTCAGTTACTGAACTTCGTAAGAAAATGTACGAAGGAACAGGAAAGAAAATCAAATACCGGGTGTAATTCACAATTTATAATTCATAATGCACAATATTTAATTGATAATTGATAATGGACAATTGATAATTATTTTTGTGTATTGAATTTTATGTTTTCGAAGTTATTCTTTTTATAAGAGTAAAAAAAATGTCTGCGAAAATCCGCGAAATCAGCGGTAGAAGAATTGCAGGAGGCTATAATGTTAAGAATTGCTATTAGTGGTAAAAGCGGCTGTGGAAATACTACGGTTTCCACATTACTTTCAGAGAAACTTGGTGTAACACTTATTAATTATACTTTCCGTCAGCTGGCCGCAGAAAAGGGGCTTACACTTGCACAGGTTATTGAAAACGCAAAAACCGATGATTCATATGATAAATATGTAGATTCACATCAGGTTGAACTTGCTCTTAAAGAATCCTGTGTTCTTGGAAGTCGTCTTGCAATCTGGATGCTTAAAGAAGCTGATCTTAAAGTTTACCTTTACGCAAGCGACGAAACCCGTGCAGGCCGCGTATTTAATCGCGAAGGGGGAGATCTGGAAGAAATCAAACGTTTTACCGCAATGCGTGATTCTGAAGATTCCCGTCGTTACAAAGAACTTTATAATATCGATAATAACGATTATCAGTTCTGTGATTTAATTATTGATACAGGTGATAAAAATCCTGAACAGATTGTAGATCTTATTCTTTCTGAAATCCAGAAAAGGGGATTAAGTAAATAGTCCGTTAATTGTGATTTTTTTAAGCTGTTCTTCTAAATGAGGAACAGCATTTTTTTAAGTTTTGATTGATGTGAATATTTTTAAAATATTCGCTCAAGAATAGGGCATTAATCCAAATACTTTGTCTGCATGGGTAACTGAATACAAATCTGAAGAAGCAAGGCAAGCTTGAGATGTTCATTTCATTGAATTAAAATCAACATTCATAAAGTAAGAAACTGGAAGGGAAATCTTTAAACAGATTTTAAAGAATTATTCTACCAAATTTTTACTTAAATTTTTCTATCAGTTGTTTGCGGTTTTTACAGTTAGTTATGTTGAAGATATAGCTGACATAGTTTTCAACTGTATGGAGGCCTAAAAATAATTCTTCGCTGATTTGTTCGTTGTTTTTTCCCTGGAGGATTAACTCAAAGACTTTTTTTTCGTTTGTTTTTAAAAATGGGATAATGGAATCCAGTTCTTTTTGAATGGAAATATCTGATTCTTCAAAATAATTGCCGCCGTTTTTTACTAGATTCAAACATTTTATGAGTTCATCATCGCTGGAAGCTTTTGAAATAAAACCTTCGGCACCAGTATCTTTTGCCTGCAGTTTAAATCCGATTGTATCAAACATGGAATAGATTACAATTTTAATTTGTGGAAAAGAATTTTTTAATTTGTGGAAAAGAATTTTTTATGGAACTTACAAGATTAAAACCAGACTCTTTTCCCAATTGAATATCAATTATGATTATTTCAGGCAATGTGAGGTTTTCTTTTTTCAATTTGTTTAGTTCAGCAAGGCAGGATTTTGAATCAGAAAAGTTACCGGAAACTGTCCAGTTTGTTTTTTCTTCCAGATAGGAAATTATTCCTTTTCGCAGCATGGAATGATCATCAACAAGAAACAGATTATGATTCATTTTTTCCCTCACATGGAATTTTTAAGATTATATTCATGCCTTCATTTGGTTTTGCATAAAATTCTACTTTGCCGCCAATCAGGTTTATGTTTTCAACTATGTTGCGTAATCCAAAATGATGTTTATTTTTCATCATTGCGTTTATATCTCCGCCAATTCCATCATCAATTACTATGATTTTTGTCATCTGCTGTTCTTCTATCTGGTCGTTACTGATGATAATGTTTACAGAAGTTGCAAAGGAATGTTTTTCGATATTTATAAGAATCTCTTGAAAAATTCTGATGGAATTTTTTGAAACCTCCAGACTGAAAAAAGGAATTTTAAAATCGGCAGCTGTATTTATGGTACATGGAATTTTTGTTTTTTGGGAAAATTGTTTACAAAGAGTGTCAATTACAGAAAGCAGTTCTAAATCTGCACTGTTATTTGCGTTGGAATTTTCAGCCAGAACGATTTCGGCAGGAGTCAGATTGTAGCAGATATTCCTCAAAAGAATAATCGAGTTTGTAAGGTCATTTATAATGTTCTGCTTATGGTTTTCTTCTTTTTGAGGAACCTCCAGCATTTCTACATCAGTTCGGATGGCCCTTATTGTCTGAACAACTGAGTCATGTAAATCTTTTGAAATTTTGGAACGTTCCTTGTCCTGAATATTGAATAGGAGCTTTTTGTCTTTTTTTGAAAGGTGATAGTCAAATTTTTTTGAGCACACAAAAGTTATGATAAAAATCAGGGTGAGGCATAAGCAAAGCAAAATTAAAGTGGTAACTTCCCAGAAGGAGTTCTGCATTTTGATTTTATTTGCTGCTTCATTTTCCTGAGTTTGGTCAATGAATGAAATAATCTGATTGTAATTTTCTTTTTTTGTTAATTCGCCTTTTTTGAATCCCCAATAAGAAACACCGTCCATATCTTCCATAAGAAGTGTGCCTTTGTAAGTTTTGCAGACGGTTTCTAAATTTTTTATATTTTCTGATGGATTAATTTTAAAATTTTTCAAGGCTTCTGGCTGAGTTCTGCAAAGATTTCCGTTTTTATCTTCCAGAAGAAGCGGTTCAAAATAATCAGGCTTGTAAACCGTATGAGTTTTTCCTGAATCATCAGTGATTTTTACAGGCGAGGAATGTTCCCGGATAATCCATAAGCCGTCGTCTGTATAAAAAAATCTGCAGCTGTATAATGTGTTTTTACAAACTGAATCTGCAAGTTCTGGAACTCCGTTTAAAGTATAGGCTGATTTTTCTGTTATCTGATTATTTTCAGTACGTTTTAAATATCTGCTTAAGAAGTTTGATGTGTCAGAAGAAAAAAGATTATTCTGGAAAATGTATTCAACTGCAGCTTCATTTTCTAAAAAGTTGCCGGTATTTTCTTTGACGGCAAAAACTTTTTCGCAGGAATCGGAAATTGAATAAACAAAGTTTAAAAATCCTGAAAAATCTTTTTGTTTTTCTACATAAGCTTTCCAGACTTGGGCAAAAATCCAGTTTTCTGCTGCATAGTATCTTTTCATCTCCGATTTTGAAAAAGTTCCTTTTTCTAGACTAAAGGTATAAAGTCCTGCATCAAAATATACATCAATTCCATTTATGACTGCAGGACTTGTGTTGATATGAAAGTACAAAGTGTCAGATTTTTGGCTGTAAAATAGGGCAGAATCATACCATTTTTCTTGTGCAAAGTTTTCAAAAAGGATTTCGTAGTCACTCTGATTTCCATTTTTTGAATAAAGAAGTTTTGATGCTTTTTCTGAATCTGAATGTAACTCTATAATTTCAGATTTAGAATCAACTTCAATTCTGCTTTTTACATAAAAGTTTGGAAAATCCTTTACAAAATCCCTTTCGCCAGAAAATCCCAATGTAGAAAAAATGATAAATCCTGCAATTACACAAAAAATCTTTTTATTCATGTTTAAACTTCATCTGCATAATATAGTTTGCAAAGTTTTATAGAAACTTCAGATTCATCCATAGAAACAAAATCAAAACGGACAGGCTTTTTTGTATCGTTAAGTTCTATAAAAATCTTTGTCTTATCTGAACTACAACTTTCTGTATCTCTTGTATCATCATCATATACTACATCAAAACCCATATTTCCAGAAAGATTTGAATATTCAAATACAATGTATTTTCCCTTTTTTTCACAGGTTTGAACATCAATTGAACCTCTTTCATATTGTCCGCTGATTTTTAAAATTTTGGTTGTATCATCAAAGCTTACATTTTCGCCTAAAAGCCATAGGTCTTTAATTTCAATGTTTTTTGCCAATTGATTCTCAGTTTCTTGTTTTCCTTTTTCCCATGCTGCCAGAACTTTTTTTGCAAAATCAGTATTTTCCCAGGTTTGTTCAGCATAAAAAAGCATAGGGCACATTCCATATTTTCCAGCTTCTTCTGCAAGAACTAAAACTGGGGCAAGCTGTTCTTCTTCTGTGGCAGTATGCCCAATTCCTGAAGTCAAAATTTCATTATCAGGAGCATGACCAACTTCACCAATTACAACAGGAATTCCATTTTTTACGAATTTTTCGTTCAGTTCTGCATAAGTTTGTTTGATATCATTTTTTATCCAATCGTTCATTAAATTTTTTAGTAAAGGATAGTGATGAATTGTAACAATCAGTTTGTCCTGAGCTGTATCATCAGGTAATTTGAAATATTTATTTCTGACAGTTTCACTGGCTGTACCAATACCAGGAATCAGAATAAATCTCTTTGCATTGTTTCCGCCGCTTTCTCGGATTGTTTCAACGATTATCTGATTGTATTCATTTAAAATCTTATTATCTGCAATACATTCAGGACAGTTTTCTGAGTCGCCATAACCTGCAATCCAGGTATGACATTTTGCCGCATGTTCAGTTCCACTTTCTTCATTTCGAGGTTCGTTTAAAGTTTCAAAAATCAGATATTCGTCATAAGAATTGTTGAAGGCGGCTGTAATCTGTTTCCACACGGCTTTTATATATCGTTCTGATTCTGCAATATCTTCTGGAGTATTTCTTGTGATGAAACCTTCGTGATAAGCTAAAGGCGTACTTAAATTTCCACGCATTGAATGATCATTTAAAACAATATAGTAGCCCTGTCTATAAGCAATATCCACAATTCGTTTTACTTCTTCCATCCAGAAAGGATCGATTGTGTAATTTTCATCAATAATATGATTTGACCAGAAAACAGGAATTCGTACAGATTTTCCTCCAACTTCGCTTAATTTTTGGAATTTTTGAGCAGTAAATTCGCTGATGCCCCAAGTCTTCTTTACATCAACATTATCATAAAATGAAAGTCCATGTTCTATTCCAGTTGTACGGGCTTCCAGAAAATTTCCAGTATTAAAACCAAATCCCATTTCTTTTACAAAATCAATTGCAGAAATTGTGTTATTAAAAGTGCCGGCAGTTTTGTTATCTATAATTGGTTCTTTTTCCAGAATGAATTCATCAGCAAATCTGAATTTTTTGATAGTTACGGACATAGGTTCATCTAGTGAAGAAATAAATGCAATTTCTTTAAGCTTCTTTGCCTGATCCAGGATAATATAATCTCTTGTTTTTTTTGAATAGCCGGAAACTTCGTTTTTAGAATCATCTGTATATGAAACTTCTACAAGAAGATTTCCGCTGAGATTTTCATATTCAATGATAAAATATTTACCTTTAGTCTGCACATTTGCTAAATCAAATACAGCCCGATCCCACTGTTTGGTTATTTGTAATGTGTGAGTTTTAGAATCATAAGAATTCAGATTTTCATTCCATAAATAACTGAATTTAATTGGGATTTCCTTTTCATCTTTTGATTCAGATTCATCATTTTGAGCAGGTTTTTCTTCCTGATCCGTTTTGTTATTGGAATTTGGCTGTTCACAACCTGTTACCAGAAAACTAGCAAACAGAGAAAGAATAAGTAAAAATTTTACTGTGATTTTCATGTTAATACCTCATCATAATTATATGAGGTGTAATAAAAATTCTATGGGAGAATAACTCTTTTTGGGAGGATTTTATGCCCATAATATTCAGGTTAAAAAAAACAGGCCGGGTCTTTCGACCCGGCTTGAAAACTTCATTCGACGAACAAGTTTTTTTAGAAGGAAAACAATAAATAAAAAAATTACTTTACTTTCTCAATTATCTCCAATTATAACAAATTCTTAATTAATTGGAATGGGTTATTTAGAACTCTTTCTTTTCTTTGAAACTACGTCAAAGATAACGGCCAGCAGAAGAACGAGCCCTTTTACAGCACGCTGCCAGTTCATGTCTACACCGAGGATAGACATACCGTTGTTCAGGATACCCATGAAGATAGCACCTATAACAGCACCACCTACTGTACCTGTTCCACCGTAAGCTGAAGCACCACCGATGAAACAAGATGCGATAGCATCCATTTCGTAATTCTGACCGGCTGTTGGAGCTGCAGAGTTCAGACGGGCTGCAACAACAAGAGCTGCAACACCAGAAAGGAATCCCATGTTTGTGTAAGCAAAGAACATAACTTTGTCTGTGTTGATACCAGAAAGTTTTGCAGCCTTAACGTTACCACCAATTGCGTAAAGGTAACGGCCTGGAACAGTGTTCTGGGTGAAGTATGAGTAAGCAATAACGATGATTGCAACCAGTACCAGTACGATTGGGATACCCTGATCTTTACCAAGAAGAACACCAAGGGCCATGATTACAACACAAAGGATTGCGTTTTTAGCAATGAATGAACCTTTTGATTCAACGCTGTAACCTTTCTTTTTCTTTGAAATGCGTCCTACGATTGCCAGTGCAATGATAAGAGCACAGATTACAATTGCAACGATGATTGTTACGATAAAAGTAATGCGTTCATTCTTTTCGATTATGCTCCAGTAAAGGTCATCGTCCATTTCTTCTGTTGCCTGCTGGAGGAACAGGTTAGGAAGGTAACTTGCAAAGATGTTCATGTATTTCTGTGGGAATGGAGAAATTGTCATACCATTCAGAATCAGAAGTGAAACACCGCGCCACAAAAGCATACCAGAAAGGGTACAGATGAACGGTGGAATGTGAACGAAAGCAATCCAGAAACCATGCCATGCACCAACTAAAAGACCAACGATGAGACAAAGGAGGATTGTTGGGAGTACTGGGAATCCAAGGTTGATAATAAAAGTCCCTGCTACAGCACCAACCAGACAAACGATAGAACCAACAGACAAGTCGATGTTACCACCGGTAAGGATACAAAGAAGCATACCTGTTGCCAGAATAACAACATAAGCGTTCTGGTTAATAATATTTGTTACGTTAGAAGGAGAGAGAAGTGATCCCTTTCCAGCAAATTCAATAAGTACTTCAAAGAAAACAGCAACAGCAATGAGGATAAAAATCATTGTGTTGTTTTTCAAAGTTTTTTTGATTGTATCTAATCCTTTCATATTTTTCTCCAATTATTTACCGGAATTGATAATACAGGTCATGATTTTTTCCTGGTCTGCATCTTTTGCATCCATTTCGGCAATCATACGTCCTTCATTCATTACATAAATACGGTCACTCATTCCAAGTACTTCAGGCATTTCAGAAGAAATCAGAATAACTGACTTACCTTCAGCAACCATACGGTTGATAATCAGGTAGATTTCATATTTAGCACCAACGTCGATACCGCGTGTAGGTTCATCAAGAATAAGAATATCAGGGTCTGCGAAAAGCCATTTTCCAAGAAGAACTTTCTGCATGTTTCCGCCCGAAAGGTTTCCCACATTTTCTATTACTGTTGCACATTTTGTGTGCATTTCTTTTGCCATGTCTTCTGCAACCTGTTTTTCTTTTGCAAAGTCGATTACCCAGTTTTTGGAAATCTTTTCAGGCTTTGCAGCTGTTGTATTCTTTGTAATTGATTCTGTAAGAATAAGTCCGTTTCCTTTACGGTCTTCAGTTACATAGGCAATTCCTGCATTGATTGCAGATTTTACATTTGGAAATTGAACTTCTTTACCGTTCAGAATAATCTGTCCGTTGATGTTTACACCATAAGATTTTCCGAAGATACTCATGGCAAGTTCTGTACGTCCAGCACCCATAAGTCCTGAAATACCAAGAACTTCACCTTTACGAAGATTGAAGTTTACATTGTCACAAACTTTAATTCCGTCAAATACAGGATGATCAACATTCCAGTTTTTAACTTCAAGACAAACCTCTCCAATGTTTGACTGTCGTTTTGGGAAACGGTCAGAAATTTCACGTCCAACCATTGCCTGGATAATCGTTTCTTCACTGAATGAATCAATTTTTTTATCCAGAGTTTTAATTACGGCTCCGTCACGGATAACTGTGATTTTATCTGCAACGTATGAAATTTCATTTAATTTATGTGAAATAATAATTGATGTCATGCCCTGTTTTTTGAACTCAAGCATGAGATCAAGAAGATGTCTAGATTCAGTTTCATTCAAAGATGCTGTAGGTTCATCAAGAATAAGAAGTCTTACTTTCTTACCAAGGGCCTTAGCAATTTCTACCAGCTGCTGTTTACCAACACCGATATCTTTGATGAGTGTGTGTGAAGATTCTTTAAGTCCAACCTGTGCAAGAAGTTCGTCAGCTTTCTGATAAGTTTCTGCCCAGTTGATTTTTGCTTTGCTTCCTCTTTCATTTCCAAGGAACATGTTTTCTGCAATAGAGAGGAGGGGAACAAGAGCCAGTTCCTGATGAATAATAACAATACCGCGTTCTTCACTGTCACGGATTTTCTGGAACTTGCAGACTTCGCCGTCGTAGATAATGTCGCCCGAATATGTACCATAACCGTAGATACCCGAAAGGACATTCATAAGAGTTGATTTACCCGCACCGTTTTCACCGCAAAGAGCATGGATTTCGCCTTCTTCTACTGTAAGGCTTACATCGCTCAGAGCTTTTACTCCAGGGAACTCTTTTGTGATATTTTTCATTTCCAATAATGCTTTTGCCATTGGAATCTCCCTTTTTTTGATTTAACCATAATGGGGCTGCCCCAAAAGTAATGAGTGTAGCGCTCATTGAGCTTGTCGAAATTACTGTACACTAAATGTGGTGGTTTCGATAAACTCAACCACCGTAATGCAAACTTATTGGACAGCCTCATCATTTAATTAAAGCTGGTCTGCTTTGTAGTATCCTGAGTCGATCAGGAGTGTTTTGTAGTTGTTGATATCACCGAATACTGGTTCACAAAGGTATGAAGGGATAATTCCTGTACCATTGTCATATGTTTTTGTATCGTTGATTTCTGGTTTTGTTCCTTTCATAATTGAGTCAACCATTCCAACAACTTTTTCTGCCAGTGTACGTGTATCTTTGAATACAGACATAGCCTGTGTTCCAGCGATCATGTTCTTTACAGAAACGATATCACAGTCCTGTCCAGTGATGATTGGGAAGTTAGCTTTTGTGTATCCAGCTGCCAGGAGAGCATTTGTAATACCCATTGCACAAGAGTCGTTTGATGAGTAAACAGCGTCAAGTTTTGTTCCGCGTGGGCCGTATCCGTTAGATGTGATAAGGTTTTCCATACGTTTCTGAGCTTCTTCTGTAGACCAGTTGAGTGTTGCACACTGTGCTTTTTCTGTCTGTCCTGAACGGCAAACGAGAACACCTTTTTCCAGGTATGGCTTCAGGATGTCCATAGCACCACCGAAGAAGAAGTTGATGTTGTTGTCATCTGGTGAACCTGTGAAGAATTCGATGTAAGCTGGATCATCTGCTGTACGTGTATTCAGTTTCAGGTTTTCAACAAGGTAGTTACCCTGGATTGTACCAACTTTGTAGTTATCGAATGTTGCATAGTATGTAACTGCTTTTGAGTTCATAATAAGACGGTCATAAGCGATTACAGGGATCTTCTTTTTGCGTGCATTTTCAAGTGGATTTTTAAGAGCTGATCCATCAATAGCTGCGATTACGAGTACTTGACATTTACTTGTAATCATGTTTTCAATCTGAGAAACCTGAGTTGAGATGTCGTTGTTTGCATACTGCAGGTCTACATTGTATCCAGCTTTTTCCAGCTGAGCTTTCATGTTAGCTCCGTCCTGGTTCCAGCGCTGAAGGTCTTTTGTAGGCATTGAAACACCAACTTTTGTTCCTTTTTTCTTTGCTGCGAATGCTGGCATTACCATAAGAGCTGCCAGTAATACAACTAAAATTTTTTTCATAAGAAATCCTCCTATTTTGATATCTTAAGAATTTTTCATTGATATCAGTATAGAACGAGATTTCAATACAAAAGGACCTGTTTTATTGAAATTTTTGTGAATTTTAGTAATTTTTCGTTTCTTTAGAATAAATTTCTATATTAAAAATAGTAATTTTTTGTGGTTAAAAAATTACTCATATAC
>JAHBAD010000035.1 GCA_018385395.1 Treponema sp. | reverse complement strand
ATATTGTAAAGTATTTATTTTTGCTCTAAAGTAGATAAAATAGTATGGGTGGGAAAATGAAAAACGAAACAACTCGTGCAATTATTTATAGAAAAAACATTGAACATAATATTTCGGAAATAAAAAAACTTCTAAAACCTGAAACAAAAATGTGTGTTGCCGTAAAGGCCGACGGGTACGGAACAAGTGCTTTGGAAACTGCAAGACTCTGTGAAGAGCTTGGAGTTGATATGCTTGCAATTGCTCGTGTCAATGAAGGCATTGAACTCCGCCAAGAGGGAATCAAACTTCCACTTCTTCTTTTAAGTCTCTGTTGTCCTGAAGAATTCGAAGATCTTTTCAAATACGAAATCACCCCTTTTATTTTTGGAAGAGACCATATCACTTTACTCTCAGAAGCTTGTGATGATTTTGTAAAAAAAGGAAATGTTTTTGCGGATGGATTCTTCAATGTTCACCTTGCCATTGATACTGGTATGGGACGCATCGGGTGCCGTAAGGAAGAGGCCGCAGAACAGGCAAAGCTTATTTTTTCTTCAAAACACCTTAAGCTTTCTGGTATGGGAACTCATTTTGCGTTAAGTGATTGTGTTGAACAAAAAGGAATTGATTACACAAACCAACAGTTTGAAAATTTTTTGGAAGCTGTGAACGCAGTAAAAAACGCGGGTATTAACCCCGGCATCTGCCATGCAGGAGCTTCTGCTATTGCATGTTCAAGACCTGATATTCATTTTGATATGGTTCGTCCTGGTATTATTGTTTACGGTTATTATGCGGATCAGGTAGACAAAAAATATCTTGCATCTAAAGGAATTGATCTTGAACTGAAACCTGTAATGCAGTTTGAAACCAAAGTTTCCGCAATCCGACGATTTAAGCCGGGCCAGACTGTTTCTTACGGAAGAACCTGGACAAGCAAAAAAGAAACTGATATTGCAGTTCTTCCTGTTGGATATGCCGACGGACTTTTGCGCCGTTTCAGTCCCGGACTGAAAGTTGCAATTAACGGAAAAGAATATCCTGTGGTTGGAAGAATCTGTATGGACCAGTGCATGGTTGATATCGGAAAAGACAACAAAGAAATTAAATGCTGGGATAAGGCTGTTATTTTTGGGCCCGTAGGGCAGGATGGAGCTCTTCAGGATGCTGAAACACTGGCAGCTCTTGGAAACACAATTTCTTATGAGGTAATGACTTCAATAAGTAAACGTGTTCCACGAATTGTAGTTGATTAATAAATTCCCCAGGGATTTTTAATTCCAGAGTCCCAGGGCTTTCTTTACTTCTGCTACAAGATAAAAACTTCCTGTTACAAGAAGAATTGCGCCGTCACGTGCAGTCTGCTTCATAACGTGAGGAATGAATTTTCCGAAATCTTCTTCGTAAATAAAATCAAGTCCGTTTTCTTCAAAGGCTTCACGGGCCCGTCCAATATCACTTTCTTTAACGTTTCCAGGTTTTGTAAGGAAGATATGATTGAAGTTACCCTTAAATAATGGAGCCATATCTTTTACATCTTTGTCTGCAGCACAGGCAAAAAGCAGGTTAACTTTTTTATCAGGATAAATTTCCTTAAGAGTATTAATTGTAAGGTTTACAGAATTTACTGTGTGGGCTCCATCCAGAATTAAAGTTTCAAGTTCAGGGAAGTTTCTTACAGAATGAAGAATTTCAAAACGACCTGGAAGCATAGAATTTGAAAGTCCCCGTTCAATTGTTTTTACATCAACTTCAGGAAGAATGAATCTGATTGCCATGGCGGCTAATGCGGCGTTCTGAAGCTGCATTGAACCAAGCATTGGCATGAAAGTGTGGATCTGGCGGGAAAAATATTTTGATGAAATGTTTACTTCCATTAATCCCATTTCTGTGTAGCGGTAATTCATTTCATCAATCATGTCGTCAACAAAATAAACAGGAGCTTTTTTTTCGGCGGCAACTTTTTTAAATACTTCGTTTGCTTCTTCGTATTTCTGATGTCCAATTAAAACCGGAACGCCTTCTTTTATGATGCCAGCTTTTTCGTAAGCAATTTTTTCGATTGTGTCTCCAAGGTATTCTGTGTGTTCAAGTTCAATCACATTTATACAGCAGATTTTTGGAGTGATGATATTTGTAGAGTCCAGGCGTCCGCCCATACCAACTTCGAAAACTCCCCAGTCAATTTTTGCCTGACGGAAGCAGAGAAAGCCAAAAAGGGTAACAAGTTCAAACCAGGTTAAAGGACGTTCCCCGGGAAGCTGTTCGGGAAGGATCGATTCAATTCTTGGAACCATTTCACGGATTGCTTTTTCATATATTTCTTCAGGGAAAAATCCTTCCGGAGTTTCGATTCTTTCCCGGAAATCAGTTATATGTGGAGAAGAATAAACGCCTGTATTGAACCCGTTTTTGTCCAGAATGGAGGAAATCATACGGGAAACAGATCCTTTACCTTTACTTCCTGCAATGTGAACAGAATTGAATGCCTGTTCCGGGTTCTGGAAACGGTCGCAGAGAAATTTGATTGTATCCAGCCAGAAAATGCCTTTTTTGGGATTGTGTTCAAAATTAAGATACTGGTCCAGCCAGTCTTGAAAAACTTCTACTGCGTTCATAATATTTATAGAATATCATCGATTTATGTGTTATTCTAGAGAGAAACACAAATCAAAGGACTTCAAAATGAGTGAAATTGAATATACAGACATTAACAAAAGCTTTGAAGCTGCAGTTGAACGCAGTAAGAAAATCGAAGCTGATATTCAGGTAAATCCTAAAAAATACAGAGTGCTTACAGGAGACCGTCCGACAGGTCAGCTTCACGTAGGTCACTATTTTGGCTCTCTTCAGAACCGTGTACGCCTTGCAAATATGGGCGTTCCTACAATGATCCTTATAGCTGACTACCAGGTTCTAACCGACCATGATGCATTTGATAAAATCAGTCAGAATACAAAGCAGCTTGTAATTGATTATATTGCAGCAGGAATCGATCCTGAAAAACAGGACGTAATCATTTATCCACATTCATACGTTCCTGAATGTAACCAGCTTATGCTGCCATTTTTAACACTTGTTTCAAACGCTGAACTTTCAAGAAACCCTACTGTAAAAGAAGAAATTGAATCGGCAGGCCTTAAAAATGTAAATGCCGGAATGTACACATATCCCATCCACCAGGCCTGTGACATTCTTTTCTGTAAAGGAAACGTTGTTCCCGTTGGAAAAGACCAGCTTCCACACCTTGAGATGACACGCAATATTGCAAGCCGTTTCAACAACAAGTTCTGTAAAGGAAAAGATCCTGTATTCCCTGAACCACAGGCACTTCTTGCAAAAACTCCTATGATTCTTGGCCTTGACGGCACACAGAAAATGTCTAAATCCCGCAATAATGCAATCATGCTTGCATGGAACGAAGACGAAACTGCAAAAGCAATTAAGAAAGCTACAACAGATTCAGACCGCAATATTACATATGATCCTGTAAACAGACCGGCCGTTTCTAACCTGCTTACACTTATTTCTCTTTGTACAGGTGAAGAACCAGCAGCAATCGCAGCCCGCATTGGTGACGGCGGTGGCGGCGGACTTAAAGCTGCCCTTACAGAAGCAGTAAACGAAAAGCTCCGTCCGCTGCGTCAAAAACGTGCACAGCTTGAAGCTGATCCTGAATACATCCGCCAGGTGCTTCTGACAGGCGCTGAAAAAGCCCGCGAAATTGGTATCAGGACTCTGGACGAAGTCCGTGAAGTTATGAACATGAAGATTTAATGTAGGATTAAATCAAATAGATTTGTTTATTCAAGTTTAATGAATTACTCCCAGTCACAAAAATGGGTGTGTCAGGACGCTAGTTTGGGGGCCCGCCCCCA
>JAHBAD010000026.1 GCA_018385395.1 Treponema sp. | reverse complement strand
ATACTGATTATATTGTACGTTCATATTATAAATATAGGCGATTTTTCAAACAAAATACAATAAAAATATCTCATTTTTATAACAATTTGAGATTTTCCATTATCTCATAAAGGAAATTCAACAAATCAGGTGCTTTTTTCATTTACTTAACAGACCCAAGACGCCCTCCGCGGCGCAGCAAAGGCCATATAATTTAATCCTTCTTTAAAAACAAAAATCCCCGATCAAAGACCAGGGATTTTATGCTTCAGTTTATTTCAAACTACAGTGCTGGTCGCACGGCTAATGCCGTGCTTCCCGAGTTTCAACAAGTTGAAACTCGCACACTTCTCTAATTACAGAGCGGCATGAGTCGCACGGCACAAGGCCGTGCTTACCGAGTTTGCTTCGCAAACATCGCTTTGCCACTTCGCACTAAAGTGCTGCGTGGCAAGTACGTGCAATAACGTCGTCCTGCTGTTCTTTTGTAAGGTTGATGAAGCGTACTGCATAACCTGAAACGCGAACTGTGAAGTTTGCATATTCTGGTTTTTCAGGGTGTGCCTGACAGTCCTTAAGTTTTTCAACACCGAATACGTTTACGTTCAGGTGGTGTGATCCCTGTGAGAAGTAACCGTCCAGAACGTTTACCAGATTTTTAACCTGTTCAGCTTCATCGTGTCCGAGAGCTGTTGGGTTGATTGTCTGTGTATTAGAAATACCGTCCAAAGCGTATTTGTAAGGAACTTTAGCAACAGAGTTCAGAGAAGCTACGAGACCCTTTGTTTCTGCACCGTAAGATGGGTTAGCACCTGGTGAGAATGGTTCTCCAGCTTTACGTCCGTCTGGCAGAGATCCTGTAGCCTTACCGTATACAACGTTTGATGTAATTGTAAGGATTGATGTAGATGGTTCTGCGTTGCGGTATGTTGGGTGTTTTTCGATTTTAGCCATGAATGTTTTCAGGAGCCATACAGCGATTTCGTCTGCACGGTCATCATCCTGACCATAGCGTGGGAAGTCACCTTCGATTTCGAAGTCTTTTGCAAGACCCTTAACAACTTCGATTACTTCACCTGTTTTCTTGTTCTTAACTTCAACGTCTCCACGGATAACCTTAACTTTTGCATATTTAATAGCAGAAAGTGAGTCAACAACGTGTGAGAATCCGGCAATACCTGTTGCGAATGTGCGTTTGAGGTTTGTATCTTCAAGAGCAAGTTCTGCAGCTTCGTAGTAGTATTTGTCGTGCATGTAGTGGATTGCGTTCAGTGTATTTACATACAGGTCAGCAAGCCATTCAAGCATCTGATCGTATTTGCGCATTACTTCATCGTAATCAAGATATTCTGAAGTAATTGGAGCAAGTTCTGGTCCTACCTGTACACCTGGTGTGAGACCTGCAGCTTCGTCACGTCCACCGTTGATAGCGTAAAGGAGTGCTTTTGCCAGGTTAGCACGAGCTCCGAAGAACTGCATTTCTTTACCAGTCTGAGTTGCTGAAACACAGCAGCAGATTGAGTAGTCATCTCCCCAGATTGGGCGCATGATTTCATCGTTTTCGTACTGGATAGAAGATGTATCGATAGAAATCTTTGCACAGTAGTCGCGGAAGATTTTTGGCAGTCTCTTAGAATAGAGAACTGTCATGTTTGGCTCTGGAGAAGGCGACATGTTTTCCAGTGTGTGGAGGAAGCGGTAGTCGTTCTTTGTTACCATGTGGCGACCATCCTGTCCAAGTCCACCTATTTCGAGAGTTGCCCATACAGGGTCTCCAGAGAAGAGCTGATTGTATGATTCGATACGAGCGAAACGAACCATGCGGAACTTCATTACAATGTGGTCAACAAGTTCCTGAGCCTGAACTTCTGTCAAAGTTCCATTTTTGAGATCACGTTCGATGTAGATGTCAAGGAATGTAGAAATACGTCCTACAGACATAGCGGCACCGTTCTGTGTTTTGATAGCAGCCAGGTAACCGAAGTAAAGCCACTGGAAGGCTTCTTTTGCTGTTCTTGCTGGTTTAGAAATATCGAAACCATAAGAAGCAGCCATTTCTTTCATCTGTTTCAGACATTTGATCTGTTCAGAAACTTCTTCGCGGAGACGGATAACGTCTTCAGTCATTGTTCCGTTACCAGTGTTAGCTTTATCAGCTTCCTTACATTTGATAAGGTAGTCGATACCGTAAAGGGCAACACGACGGTAGTCACCTACGATACGTCCACGTCCGTATGTATCAGGCAGACCTGTAAGGAGGTGAGCTGAACGTGCTCTACGAATCTCTGGTGTGTATACATCAAATACAGCGTCGTTGTGTGTTTTGTGGTATTTTGTGAAAATCTTTTTCAGTTCTGGATCAACTTCGTATCCGTACATTTCACATGACTGAACAGCCATGTTGATTCCACCATAAGGCATGAATGCACGTTTCAGAGGTTTATCTGTCTGGAGACCAACAACCTGTTCAAGGTCTTTTCCTTCTGGACAAATGTATCCAGGTTCATGAGCTGTGATACCTGTAACGATTTTTGTGTCCATGTCCAGAACACCGTTTTTGTCATGTTCTGCCTTCTGCAGCTTCATGAGTTCTTCGAAAAGTTTCTTTGTAGCGTCTGTTGGACCTGCAAGGAATTTTGTGTCACCATCATATGGTGTGTAGTTAGCCTGTATGAAGTCACGAACGTTTACTTCAGAAGTCCACAATCCAGCAGGATTGAATCCTTTCCATTCTTCTCTTAATTCCATAAATATATCTCCTATAATGAAATCAATTTAGGTTTGACTTAAGTATAATACAATGAAATGAAAAAAACAATAAATAAAATCAAGAATCATTCCTATTTTTATCAAATATAGTGTTTTTTTGCAGGCAAAACCCCTTAATTTCCACTATATATAGGAATTTCCATTATATCCAATCGTATTTTTTTTATTATTTCACTATGACAAAATCTGTCATTTTGTCCAACCGTCGTACTTTGCACACTCAAGAATCTCTTTTGCGTTTGCAACTCTGTCATTTTCAGGAGAAGGAAGATCATCAAGAACGTATTTTATTCCCAGTTCCTTGTATTTGAATGCACCAAGACCGTGGTAAGGAAGAATTTCAACACGCTGAACATTGTGCAGAGTGCGGATAAAATCACGGGTCTGGATAAGATATTCATCCTTGTCTGTAATGCCAGGTACAAGAACATGACGGATCCAGACAGGTTTCCCGATTTCGTCAAGATATGCAAACATTTCGCGGATATTTTTTCCTGTGTGGCCTGTCAGCTTAATATGTTCTTCTTCATCAATATGTTTAATATCCATAAGAAGCAGGTCTGTTACATCCATAAGTTTCTTGAATTTCTCGAACCATTCCCCTTCTTTTGTAAAAGTTGCTCCCGAAGTGTCGATACAGGTGTTGATTCCCTGTTCTTTTGCCTTTGTGAACAGTTCCAGAAGGAAATCCAGCTGAAAAAGAGGTTCACCGCCACTTACAGTAATTCCGCCCTTTTCTCCCCAGTATGGGCGATATTTCAAAGCATCTCTAATAAGTTCGTCGGCAGTGTAATCCTGACCGTCAGCCATATTCCATGAATCCGGATTGTGGCAGTACTGACAGCGAAGCGGACATCCTGCAAAAAATACGATAAAGCGGACTCCAGGTCCGTCAACTGAGCCGAAACTTTCAAGCTTAAATACTTTTCCCATATATGACTCCTTAAAATAATCAGGAAGGGGGAAGTCTCCCCCGATTAAGAGTTTTTCTCTTTTTGATTCGCAAAAATGCGAGCCTCTCGCGAGCAAAGAAAAACTCGGAAAGCAACCGTCAGGTTGCGTCACCCCTTCTAGCGGGGACACCCCGCAACGCCCCGTTACAGGGAGCTTTAGTATACAATAAACTGAAAAATAATAGTAGAATCTACCCCTTGAATGAAATTTCTGAAAGCTAATTAGCCTGAAATTCGAGTTTTCTAAATTAACCGCAATCTGAAAAATTCTGATAAAAGTCCAGATTGCAATTAATCATATAAGCTGAAATGCTATAGAAATCCTGCATCCGCAAGTAAATATACCTTCCGAGAAAAGAAAAATACGAGAAGGCTAACGCCACTTTTAATAGGGCACAGTAACCGAAACCTGTGTGCCTTCGCCTTCTTCAGTAAAGAAGTTTACCTGACCGCCCAGTGTTTTGACACGGGTCTGAATGTTTTTAAGGCCGAAGTGATTTTTCATCTTGAGGGCGCTTTTTAAGTCGAAACCTTTTCCGCCGTCTGAAATTATAATTTTTAAATTCTTTTCATCAAGGGTTCTGACCAGCAGACTTATTTTTTCGGCGCCGGAATGTTTTATGGCATTTGAAAGGATTTCCTGCACAATGCGGTAAATATTCAGATTCTTTTCTTTT
>JAHBAD010000020.1 GCA_018385395.1 Treponema sp. | reverse complement strand
TTTACTTCCATAAAGAGCAACTTTTGCACCGTTTTTAAGAAATTTTCTTACGATTTCAAAACCGATTCCACGAGTTCCGCCTGTTACAATACAAACTTTTCATTTTAACATAATGAGCCTCCAAAATAAAAATCTTAAAAAAATTATAACACACCTTTTTAATCCTGAATACAAAAAGAACTAATTCGTAAGCGATTTTGTCCCTTATAATAAAGAGGTGAATTACTTGGATGAGAAGAAACTGGAAGTTATGAAGATGGTTGTTAATGGCGAAAAGCTTGAGGAAAATGAGAAAATAAAATCAGCGAAGGTCTTACACTTTAGATTTTTACCGCTCTTCACTTTAGATTTTCACCATATTGTACTTTAGATTTTCACCACTCTTCACTTTAGATTTTAACTACCCTTGACTTTAGATTTTCACCATGTTAGACTTTAGATTATGGAAGTTTCAAGAAAAGCAAAAGGCGCCCTTTTAAGACTTGCAGGTCAATTTCCTGTAGTTGGAATAACTGGTCCACGGCAAAGCGGAAAAACAACCCTTGCAAAAATGACATTTCCAGATAGAGAATACGTTTCTTTTGATGATAAGAACCTTCGCACACTGGCAGCTTCAAATCCAAAAGATTTTCTCGAGGCATTTCCTGACGGTGTAATTATTGACGAAGCACAAAAAGTTCCCGAGATATTTGACGCAGTCAAGCTTTTTGTAGACAGTAAAAAATATGAGCCGGGAAAATACATACTCACAGGCTCAAGTCAATTCAAACTGAAAGAAAATATGACCGATTCCCTTGCAGGACGCGCAGCCTTTTTACAGCTTCTTCCCTTTTCTCTTGGTGAATTAAAAGATTCAAAACTTCTTATGCAAAATCCCTATGATCTAATTTTCAAAGGCTTTTATCCACCCCTTTATGATAGCGAAAAACATTTTATTCCTGATGACTGGTTTGAAAGCTATATAGACACTTATCTTGATTTTGATGTAAAAGAACACATAACCGCTACGAATATTTCAACCTTTAAGAAATTCATACAGATCTGTGCACTTTATTCAGGACAGCTGCTTTCTATGGAAAGTATATCAAAGAATATTGGCGTTTCCGCACCAACAATTAAGCAATGGCTTTCTATTCTGGAATCTTCCTTTATCATACATTTTCTTGAACCAGACCTGAACAATCTGGGACGGTCTATTGTAAAAACTCCAAAACTGTATTTTACAGATACTGGTCTTTTATGCCATCTGCTCAGAATTAATTCAAAGGAAGAACTCTTATTAAGTCCATATAAGGGAGCTGTTGTAGAAACCTTTGCCGTTGCAGAGCTCTTAAAATCCCGCTATAACATTGGCAGAAAGCCAGAACTTTCATTCTTCCGCGATTCAAAAGGTTTTGAAGTTGATACAATTGCTGACTGGAAACACACCTATGCAATCGAAATCAAAAGCTCCTCAGACACAGAACAAAAACTTTCTGCCAATACAAGAAAATATGTTTCCCTACGGGAAGATACACAATGTAAAGGTACAGTTTTCTATCTCGGAGACATCACCTGCACCATCAACGGCATTCAGTATGTAAGCTGGCATGATTGGGATTCTTTGATATAGGATACTCAATATCGTTCAAAAATCTTTTTTCTTATATCCTCGTTCAAGCCTTCCCCAAAAGATTTTCTTCTGTCTTTCCGCTTTTGCTGGAATTTATTTTAGGGAGGCTTTGCGGAATGACTTCATACGAAATTCTTTCGTTGGCTATTGATTTAGCCATTCTCATTCTAGCGGCCCTTTCTTACTTAAAAGATAGAAAGAGTTAAAAAGTAAAGCCGCCCAGTGACTCAAAACTTTGGACGGCTTTTAGCTAATAAAGTGGAGACGACCGACAGAATCGGGCACTCCCTCTTTCTTTTAATATACCACCAACCAGCTTTTTCGTCAAATTAATTAAAAATCAATATAACACAAAATAAAAAAGTCCGGGCTTGATTTTTTGTGAGTTTTTAGCGAAGCGTTAATAAAAGTGATACATAAAAAATCCCCGGTGGTATTAAAATCACCGGGGAAATTAAACAAACTTTAAGTTTGCTAACGAGTTTTACTAGCCTCGCACAGCTCGGCTTCCCTTACGGGAACGCAAAACTCGCTCTTAGCTTCAAACATTACTCTGCATCTTGTAAGGCATCAAAACCGCTTTCACCTGTGCGAACTTTTACTACGTTTTCTACAGGATATACGAAGATCTTACCGTCACCAATATGGCCGGTGTACAGAGCCTTCTTAGCAGCTTCGATTACTTCTTCAACAGGAACTTTGCTTACAACGATTTCTACCTTTACCTTTGGCAGCAGGTTTATATCCATCTGGACACCACGATAGTATTCTGAAGCGCCCTTCTGCATACCACACCCCATTACGTTGATTACTGTCATACCTGTTACACCAATCTGGTTCATAGCTTCCTTAAGAGCATTGAACTTGTT
The DNA here is from genome assembly GCA_018385395.1 of Treponema sp. Lineage (GTDB taxonomy): Bacteria > Spirochaetota > Spirochaetia > Treponematales > Treponemataceae > Treponema_D. Next base: position 5,374 of record JAHBAD010000020.1, on the reverse strand, counting down.
CTGGCGTGTAACAATAACAACCTTGTGGGCTGGAACATCTTTTGAACTTGGAGCTGTTGCTGGAACAGCCAGAACTTCAACTGTCTGTTCCGGTGTGAGAGAAACACCTGCTTCCTTTGCTTCTGAAACTTCTTCAGCAGAGTAAGGCATGATGAATCCTGCGTAACCTGAATCAAGGCCATGTTCAAGCTTATCAAGTCCGACAATCTCTTCTTCTGCTGTAACACGAAGTCCGAAAATCTTTTTGATTACAGCAAATGTAATTGTAATCATTACAACAGTCCAAAGGATAATTGAACCCATTCCCAAGAACTGAAGTCCAAGACACTTGAATCCGCCGCCGTAGAAGAGACCTGCAAGTAGGTCACCGTTCTTGTCAGCAAGTGAGTATCCTGGAACTGCTGGGTTTGCAAAGAAACCAACAGCGATTGTACCCCAGATACCGTTCATCATATGAACCGCTACAGCACCAACAGGGTCGTCAATGTGCAGTTTGTGATCCATAAACCAAACACCAAATACAACCAGAAGTCCTGCTACAATACCGATTACGATTGCTCCACCTGTATCAGCAACATCACAAGGAGCTGTGATAGCAACAAGACCAGCCAGTGAAGCGTTCAAACACATTGAAACGTCAGGCTTACCATATTTAATCCATGTAAAGATCATTGTTGTAACAGTTGCAAAAGCTGGAGCAATTGTTGTTGTTACAAAGATTGAACCGAGCTGTCCAAGTGAAGTTGCAGCAGCACCGTTGAATCCGTACCAACCCAACCAGAGAATGAATACACCAAGAGCACCGATTGGAATATTGTGTCCTGGGAAAGCATTTACTTTTACTACTTTTCCGTTTGCATCACGTTCGAATTTTCCGATACGTGGACCAACCATCATGGCACCGATTAAAGCTGAAATACCACCTACCATGTGGATACATGCAGATCCGGCAAAGTCGTGGAAACCAAGAGCTGCGAGCCATCCGCCACCCCATGTCCAGTGTGCTTCAATCGGATAAATGATTGCAGAAATAATTGCTGAATAAACACAGTATGAAAGGAACTTTGTTCTTTCAGCCATGGCACCTGAAACAATTGTTGCAGTTGTTGCACAGAATACCAGGTTGAAAATGAAGTTTGACCAGTCAAAATCGGCATAGCTTGTGAAAACCTGAAGGTTTGGTTTACCGATTAATCCGAAGAATGCATTTTCTCCGAGCAAAAGACCAAAACCAATAGCAATGAAAACTACTGTACCAATACAGAAGTCCATAAGGTTTTTCATGATGATGTTACCAGTGTTTTTTGCACGGGTAAAACCTGTTTCAACCATTGCGAAACCACACTGCATCCAGAATACAAGTGCAGCACCAATCAGGAACCATACGCCCCACAGATCACCCTGAAGTGACTGTACGGCACTCATTACTTCTTCCATTTAAATTCTCCTCCCTGTCTACCCCATTCATGACAGGACTGTTGTAAAAAAAAAGCGTGCTGCAAATTCCGCCAGGGGGTAACCGGAACGGGTTTCATTTGCAGCACGCCATTGTGCTAATTAATTTGCGAGGGAAAACTTCCCCCTATAATAAATACTGGTCGAGTTTTGTCATTTTTGCGAAGCAAAATGTGTGCCTCTTGCGAACAAGACAAAATTCGTTTGCAACCGCAGGTTGCGTCTTATACGCGGTACAGCAGGTCTTCGTAACTTGGGAATGGTTTGTAGCCTTCTCCAATCAAAGGTTCCATTTCATCATAAACTGAACGGGCAGCATCCATAGCAGGTTTTACAATATCTGCATATGCTTTAGCTACTGCAAGAACATCACCAGCTGATTCTGCTTTTGCATGTGCCTCTTCAAGAGCTGCTGCTTTAGAAGAAAGATCACAAACCAGTGAATCAAGTTTTGCAAGAAGTTCACTCTGAGCACTTGCCTTTGCACCTGGAACAACAGCCTTAAGATCCATAACTGTCTTAGAAACTGAATCCATGTAGCTGAATGCTGCAGGAAGAATATCTTTGTTAATCATTTCGAGCATTGTATTTACTTCAATGTTCAGAATCTGACTGTATTTTACAAGTTTTGTTTCATAATGAGCTTCCATTTCTTCTTTTGTGTAAACGCCCATTTCTGTAAACAGCTTGACGTTTTTAGCATCCATGTAGTGAGCCATAGCATCTGGTGTTGTTTTCAGTTCCATGAGCCCACGTTTTGCAGCTTCAACTTTCCATGAATCATCATAACCGTTTCCATTGAATACGATTCTCCAGTGAGCTTTAACTTCTCTGTCGATTAAAGTATTCAGAGCAGCTTCGAAGTCTTTTGCACCTTCAAGTTCATCAGCAAATGTCCTAAGAACAGAAGCAACAATTGCGTTCAAAGTTGTATTTGGTCCAGAAATTGAAAGTGAAGAACCACAAGAACGGAACTCAAACTTGTTACCAGTAAATGCAAATGGTGAAGTTCTGTTACGGTCTGTAGAATCCTTTGGAATAGAAGGAAGAAGGTCTACACCAATCTTCATTGTATCTTTCTTGTCTGCAGAGTAAGGTTTTCCTTCAACGATTGCTTCAAGAACTTTGTAAAGTTCATCACCAAGGTAAACCGAGATGATAGCTGGAGGAGCTTCGTTTGCACCAAGACGATGATCATTTCCGGCAGAAGCAACAGACATACGGAGCAGATCCTGGTTTTCATCAACTGCTTTAAGAATTGCAGTTAAGAACAAAAGGAACTGAGCATTGCTTTCCGGAGTTTTTCCAGGTTCAAGCAGGTTCTCTCCAAAGTTTGTAGACATAGACCAGTTGTTATGTTTACCAGATCCGTTTACACCAGCAAATGGTTTTTCATGAAGAAGACATTCAAGTCCGTGACGTTTTGCAACTTTCTTCATAACTTCCATAGTAAGCTGGTTCTGGTCTACAGCAAGGTTTGTTGTGCTGAAGATTGGAGCCATTTCGTGCTGAGCCGGAGCAACTTCGTTATGTTCTGTCTTTGAAAGAATTCCGTATTTCCAGAGAGTTTCGTTCAAATCTTCCATGTATTTTACGATACGTGGATTCAGAGCTGCAAAGTACTGGTCTTCCATTTCCTGACCTTTTGAAGGTTTTGCACCAAAGAGTGTGCGTCCTGTCATACGAAGGTCTTTACGCTGTGACCATAATTCATGATCAACAATAAAGTATTCCTGTTCAGGTCCTACAGTTGTAGCAACATGGCTAACTTCTTTTCCGAAAAGTTTAAGAATACGTTTAGCCTGTTTGTCCAGAGATTCCATAGAACGAAGCAATGGAGTTTTCTTATCAAGAGCTTCACCTGTATATGAACAGAAAGCAGTTGGAATACAAAGTGTATGTTCCTTAATGAAAGGATATGATGTTGGATCCCAGACTGTGTAACCACGTGCTTCGAATGTTGCACGGTGACCACCATTAGGGAAAGAAGAAGCATCGGGTTCACCCTTTACCAGTTCTTTTCCGCTGAAAGTCATAATTACAGTTCCATCATCCTGAGGGTTGATGAAAGAGTCATGTTTTTCAGCTGTAATACCTGTTAAAGGCTGGAACCAGTGTGCAAAGTGAGTTGCACCATTTTCAATGGCCCATTCTTTCATTGCATGTGCTACAACGTTAGCAACATCAAGCTGAAGTGGTGCGCCATCATCTAATGTCTTCTTAAGAGCTTTAAATGTTTCTTTTGGGAGACGATCTTTCATTGTTTTCTGATTGAAAACCATGCTTCCAAACAGTTCTGGTACATTTGTCATAATAGTTAACCCCCTTATCATTGACAAAAAAAAGGCGACGATGAAGACACTCCCGCCACGTCTTACAGGAATGGGACCTCATCGTCGCCCTCTAAAAAATTACAAAATTATTTCGACATAAAAAAAGCCGTCGACTCCACTACTGGAATCAACGGCGTCTTTGTCGTTCAATGAGTTAGTTATACTACTCTGAATAAAAATAGTCAATTAGTTTTTATTTATTTTAAGAACTAATTCGTAAAGGATTTTGTCCAAGGAATTCGTAAGGGATTTTATCCTTTATAATAAAGAGGTGAATTACTTGGATGAGAAGAAACTGGAAGTTATGAAGATGTTGTTAATGGCGAAAAGCTTGAGGAAAATGAGAATATATAAATCAGCAAAGGTCTTGTTCAGCTCACAGGTAAATCCTTTATATCCCGAATTTTAGGATATTTTTTTTCGTCAATTTTTTCAGGGCTCTTAAACTCTTCAAAGTTTATTCCGTCAAAAAAGATTTCAAGCTGTTTTATCTTTGATGGAAATTTCTTTTCGAAAACTTCAGTACATTCCTCTTTTGTATACGAAGAAATAATCAAAGTATGTTTTTCAAGAATATGAGAGAATACTTTTGCAACTTTTCCATTTGGGAAAAGCAAATTTGAAATCAAATAGGCTCTTTATCAAAAAAGATAGGATTATTGAAAATACAGTATTTATTGTTTGTCTGGAAATAAAAATGAATCAATATGAAGAAGACAGAACAGATATATTATGACGTTACATTAATGCTATACAATTAATGCTTGATGAAACAGAACGCAATTTCCTATGTACCATATCTCAAATTAACGGCAGGAAAATATATATTCGAATTATAGTTAACTAAATTACAAACTGTTCCATTTCGTCCTGGGTCAAAGGACGGCCGAGGCGTTTTGATAAAAGAATTGCTTCTCGCAGGCGGTAGACTTTTCCATCAGAAGGCTCTGTGAGTCTGGAATCTGGCATTTCTTCACCAAATCTCATTGCTGAATCAGATTCATTAAGAGTAATTGTATATGTATCACAGACAACAGGTTCTCTTTCTTTTAATGCAATCATTTTAAGCCTCCTCTGAAAAATATGTCTTTATAAGATTTAAGGCAGCATGACTATCGATGTACATATTTTGTGCGTCAATATTTTTAGCCTTTAATGTTTCTCTGTAATGTTCAACAAGGTCTGTCTTAGCCTTAAACTGAACAAAGCCTTCATTACCAACATCCCAGCTTAATTTACATGCAATTGCAAATAAGTTGGCACCTACGCCCTGATATTTACCATTCTTACCACGATTCTTAGGTGCAGATTCTACTACATCAACGTGAGTATACAACTGGTCTCGAATATGCTTTAAGGCAATCAAGCCTTGGCATTCATCAGATTCTTTTATCAGGAGTTCATAGATTTCATTACCATTTGAATGTGGAATACTCCAGTCAAACAACCAGCCTTCTGCTTTAAGTTTTTCAGCATCTGCTTTTGTGATTGTCTTGGAGATGAGCCTGTATTGAGTATCGCATTCTTCGCCAGTTGTCCTGTTTACAAGACAATTTGTAAGACCATCAATTTCAATATCAACTTCC
>JAHBAD010000015.1 GCA_018385395.1 Treponema sp. | reverse complement strand
AGTATACCGAACGGTATGTATATTGACAAGTAATCAATCCTGCTTTACTATGCAAGTGAAAATCAAATCAATTCTATACAGGATATACTATGAACACATCTTTCAACGAATTCCACATCTCAAAAACAGTACGCGACCTTTGTAAGTTTGACGAAGCTCTTTTTGCATCCAGCGGTAACGTAGTTTTTGCAAACCTTAAAAACGTAAAAAACTTTCAGGTTCTTCTGAACAATCTTTTTGAAGAAAGAGGCCAGAATGATAAAAAAGTTTCTGCAGGTTCACTTAATGCAATGGGGCTTATTGATGAGATTTTCCATTATGTCTGCATGCTTTACAGAAAAGAAAAAGCTCCGACTGTAATGACTGATATGATTTCTGAAATTGAAGCTGCAATCGGAAAAGAAGCTTTTGAAGACCTGCTTCTTGATTTTATGGAAGAGTTTCCTCCTGTTGCAGTTTACCAGGGAAAACTTTCACCAAAAGAATATCTTGCCCTTACCTGCATTGATAAAGGAACTTTCAAGGAACGTTCAAACGTTGAACAGACTCTGGAAGAAATGATCATGCTTCTTCTGGCAAATGAAAACCCGGCTTTCAAGCAGTTCAAAATCCTTTTTGATGATGAAAAACTTTTCCATAACTCAAACTACGAAAAGGTTTGGGCTGTAATAAAAGCCTTTGTAAAGACTCAAGCTACCTTCGGTCCTTTTGACCACGACCTTATCACAATGCTGAAAGAACCTGTGGCATTCAGCCCTGATGACCTTAAAGGCCAGCTGGATTACATCCAGAAACACTGGAAGCATATGCTTGGCGAATGGCTTAAACGCATTCTTACAGGTATGGATACTTTGAGCGAAGAACAGAAAGCCGCCTGGCAGTCTTTTGGCGGCGGTGGTGCTTTTGGCGGACCTGATATGTCGCCTCCAAGCTATGAAGACTTAATGCACGAATACGAACGCTACAGCCCCGACAAGGAATGGATGCCTAAAGTTGTTCTTATGGCAAAAACTGTTCTTGTCTGGCTTGACCAGCTTACAAAAAAATACGGTTACCCTATTGATACACTTGATAAAATCCCTGACGCAGAGCTGGACGCACTTCGCGACGAAGGCTTTACAGGGCTTTGGCTTATCGGCCTTTGGGAACGAAGTAAAGCTTCAAAACGCATCAAAGTAAAGTGCGGAAACCCTGAAGCCGCCGCATCAGCATATTCTCTTTTTGACTACAATATCGCACAGAACATCGGCGGCTGGGACGCCGTTGCAAACCTTCGCGCACGCCTTTGGGCTCGCGGCATCCGCCTTGCTTCCGACATGGTTCCAAATCATACCGGAATGGATAGCGACTGGGTTATGAACCGCCCTGACCTTTTTGTTCAGCGCCGTGACAATCCTTTCCCGCAGTACACCTTCAACGGCGAAAACCTTTCACAGGACCCGCGCACATCGGTTTACCTTGAAGATCATTATTATTCAAAAGATGACTGTTCTGTTGTTTTCAAACGCGTAGACAATCAGACTGGTGACGTACGCTATATTTACCACGGAAACGATGGTACAGGTCTTCCATGGAATGACACAGCTCAGCTGGACTTTTTGAATCCTGACACACGTGAAGCTGTCATGCAGGAAATTCTTCACGTTGCAAGAAACTTCCCTATTATTCGCTTTGACGCCGCTATGGTTCTTGCAAAGAAATCTATCCGCCGCCTATGGTATCCGGAGCCGGGCCACGGAGGAGACATTGCAACCCGAAGTGAAACAGGACTTTCTACAGAACAGTTCAACAACGCAATTCCCAATGAATTCTGGCGCGAAGTTGTAGACCGTGTTGCCCAAGAAGTTCCAGACACTCTTCTTCTTGCCGAAGCTTTCTGGATGATGGAAGGTTACTTTGTACGCACTCTTGGTATGCACCGCGTTTACAACAGTGCATTCATGAACATGCTTAAAAAAGAAGAAAACCAGAAATACCGTGACACTGTAAAAAACACAATCGCCTTTGATCCTCAGGTTCTTAAGCGCTACGTAAACTTCATGAACAATCCTGATGAGGAAACAGCCGTAGCACAGTTTGGAAAAGGCGACAAATATTTTGGAGTATGTACACTCATGGTTACTATGCCGGGGCTCCCAATGTTCGGTCACGGACAGATTGAAGGCTTTGAAGAAAAGTACGGCATGGAATATACAAAAGCCTATAAAGACGAAAAACCTGACCAGTGGCTTATTGACCGTCACTGGCATGACATTTTCCCTCTCATGAAAAAGCGTTACCTTTTTGCAAACGTTGAAAACTTCCTTTTCTATTCTCTCTGGAACAACAACGTAGTAAACGAAAATGTATTTGCTTATTCAAACAGAGCTGGAAAGGAACAGGCTATCGTATTCTACAACAACAAATATGAAAGAGCCTTTGGCTGGATCAAGCAGTCTGAACCATACGCTGTAAAAACCGGAAGGGGCGAAAATGACGTAATGCATATGACCCGCTCAATTTCTGAAGGATTAGGTCTTACTTACGAAGAAGACAAATTTGTAATCTTCCGTGAACATCATTCAGGACTCTGGTTCATAAGAAGCTCAAAAGACATCTGTGAACACGGAATGTATGTTGAACTGAACGGTTTTGAAACTCAGGTTTATCTTGATATTCAGGAGATTAAAGACGAAGCCGACGGCCGCTACAGAACCCTTTGTGCATTCCTGAACGGTAAAGGATGTGAAGACATTGAAACTGCATGGCAGGAACTGATGTACAAAGACCTGTATGAAAAGTTCGCTGCCTTTGCAGAAAGCACTCTTCCAAAACTCAACGCACAGCTCACTGTATTAAATGCAAAATTCGGATGCAGCTGTGACATTGTTCCTGTAGAAGAAAAAAGTCCAGACACAGATTTGGACGATTTTGAACTTACACCATTCGAAACCAAAAAAGCAATCAAGGCAAAGCTTGCAGAAAACAAGAAACCTTCAAAACTTGATAAAAAAGAAATTGAAAAAATTGTTGAAGAATCTCTCGAAGCTGCAAAGGCTTTCTTTGAAAAAGCAAATGATTATCTTCCACAAAACTCAAAACCTTTCGATGCAGAAAAATGCGTAAAAGAATATGAAACAAGAATCAAAAAACTTGTAAAAATCATTTCTGAAAAAGAAGAAAAGAAATCTTCAAAAAGTAAAGCAGAAGAAGAATTTGATCTTCAGAAGGCTCTTCTTAAAGAAAAGACTTCTGTTTCATTTATCCGTCTTCTCTCAGAAAAAAGTTCTTCAGACATTTTTGTAAGTCTTCTTTGTTATGCATTCGCTTCAAGTCTTGCAGACACAGACTGTGCATTAAATTTTGCCTTACCGCGTAAGTTCAGTAACATTCTGAAAAACATCCAGAATCAGGATATAGAAAACTTTAAGAAAGAAAATCCTGAAACTGAATTCCACGCTTCGGTAAAAGATTTCCGTCAGAACCTGACAAAACTCTTTGCACTTACAGCAAAAGCAGATCTTAAAGCTTTCATAAAAGATGAAAAGAAAGGTCTCTATCCTGTTATAAACGAAATGATGAACGGAAAATACTCGTGGCTTTTGAGCGGTGTTAATGTCTTTGACAACATCAGATGGTTCAACAAAGAATCAAGTGATGAAGCACTGAACATCCTTACTTCTGCCCTGCTTCTTGGAAACTCAACTGCAAAAGAAGAATCAGTTCTTGCTATGTACAAGGCTCTTTCCACAGCAAAGACAAAAGCTGCATACAAAGCAGATAACTTTGTAAAACCTTTTGAACCTGCCCCAAAAGTGGAAAAGAAAACTGCAAAAAAGACTGCAAAAAAGACTGCAAAAAAGACTGCAAAAAAGACTGCTGCAAAAAAGACTGCTGCAAAGAAAGCTCCTGCCAAAAAGCAGCAGGTAAAAAAGCAGAAAAGTAATCTATAAAAATAACAAAGTCATCTTTTTTCGTTTGCAAAGATAAATAGCAAATATTAAAGATGATGAAAAATAAAAATTTTAAGATTTACTATTTATCTTGATCTTATAAGCTGGCTCTTGCTTTCATATTTTGCAAGGGCTTCGTCTATAAGAAGTTTTGTAAGATCAGCAAACTCAAGACCTGCAGCTTCGCACATTTTCGGGAACATACTGATTGGTGTGAAGCCCGGCAGAGTGTTGATTTCGTTCAGGAATACCTGGCCGTCTTCTTTACTGATGAAAAAGTCGACGCGTGAAAGTCCTGAACAATCCAGAACCTTGTAAGCGGCAACTGCAGCTTTACGGATTTTTTCAATTCCCTCTTCTGAAAGATTTGCAGGAATCTGAAGTGCTGCACCATTTTCATCATTGTATTTTGCATCGTAATCGTAAAAGTCGTGACTTGGAAGAATTTCACCCGGGATATATGCAACAACATCTTCAATTTCATTGTTAGGATCACCTGAAACAGCATTTCCAGTTACCGAACATTCAATTTCACGGGCATTATCAATTGATTTTTCAATCAGAACTTTATCATCCCACTGGAAAGCTTCCATAAGTGCAAATGAAAGTTCCTTACGGCTTTTTGCTTTTGCAGCACCATTTGATGAACCTGCTGAGCTTGGCTTTACAAACATTGGGTATCCAAGTTCTTTTTCGGCTTCATCAAGGAAAGCATCATAAACTACTGAATCCATCATTACAGAACGAGGCATACAAACATAAGGAACAACAGGAAGTCCTGCAGCCTGCCAAACCTGTTTTGTTTTTTCTTTATCCATTGTCAGGGCACTGGACATTGTTGTACATCCAACGTATGGAACATCAGCCATTTCAAAAAGTCCCTGAATGTTTCCGTCTTCACCAAGAGAACCGTGAAGAGCCGGAAAAACACAGTCTGTTTCCAGAGCTTTTCCTTCGGCAACAAAAGCTGATTTTCCGGCAGAAGGAATCACACTTACAACTTTGCTTTCATCTTCAATAATTTCAAAATGGGCTTTTGAATCAGAAAGGATGCGTTCCAGTTCTGAAGCTGGCTGAAGATACCACTTTCCTTTTTTTGTAATAGCAATCAGATTCAGACTGTAATTTTTCGAAAGTCCACGGGCAATTGCTGCTGCGCTTACAAGTGAAACTTCATGTTCACCGCTTTTTCCACCATATATCAAAGTTACTGTCATAATATTTCTCCCAATGCTTTTTTTGCCTCTGAAATTTCATCATAAGGCATTACATAATCTTTATAAATTATTGAATTCTCGTGGCTTTTACCAAGAAGAAGTACAATGTCATCTGGTCCTGCCATACGGAATACTTCACGTATGGCTTTCTGTCGGTCATGGATAATGAAAAGATCCTTACCCATCACTTTGCCTTCTTTTTCAGCTCCTGCCGCAATCATTTTCAGAAGCTCAACAGGATCTTCGCCGCGAGGATCTTCGTCTGCAAGCACCACAACGTCACAGTACTTTGCGGCAAGTTCCCCCTGAAGCGGACGCTTTGTCAGGTCGCGCTCACCACCGCTTCCAAACACGCAGATCATTTTTCCCTTGCAGCGTTTTCTTACAGGAGGAAAGATTGTTTCAAAGCTTGAAGGAGTATGTGCATAATCAACGATTACTTCAAAAGGCTGGCCTTCATCGATTACAGTCATGCGTCCTTTTACAGATGTCAAAAGAGGAATCTTTGAAGCAACTTCTTCGTAAGACAATCCTGTAACGCTTGAAACTGCAAGAACCGAAGCCATCAGATTATAGGCATTAAATGCACCAGGAAGAGCTGCCTGAACCTTCATCACTTTGTCAGAAGTTTCACTGAAACTCATATCAAAAGTAATTCCCTCTTTCCGGGCACTGATATTTGAAGCTGTCATATAAGGCATATTTTCAGGAATTGAAGGAAGTTCTACAGGTTCCCCGTCCTCAACGGCAGCCTTACCGGCTTTGCCGAAAGAAGTATATCCGTAAACTTTCTGTTTTGTACTCTGAGCAAAATAAAGGGCAGAAGGATCTTCAAGATTAACAATTCCGATTGAAGGAACTGCCATCTCAACTCCTGAAATCTTCTTCAAGTGATCATGTTTATCCAAAGCACGGAAAAGATTTGCCTTGTCGTTTCTGTATGTTTCAAAATTCTTATGAAACTCCAGATGTTCAAGTGTAACGTTCATGAAAACGCCGCAGTCAAAAAGGACATTTCCAAGACGGTTCAGCTTTGTTGAAAGTCCATGACTTGAAGCTTCTACAACGGCGTACTGACAGCCGTTATCAAGCATTTCGTTCAGGTGATGCTGAATAATTGGAGCTTCAGGTGTCGTCTGATGCTGTGGATTTGGAATTGCTTCTCCGCCCATAGAATATTCAACTGTAGAAATGAATCCGGCCTTTTTTCCACAGGCGCGTAAAAGCTGCCATATGAAAGATACTGTAGAGGATTTTCCTTCTGTTCCCGTAACCCCGATTACAATAAGGCGTTTAGACGGCGAATTGTAAAAGCAGTCAGAAAGAGGTGCCATTGAAAAACGTGCATCAGCCACGTTAATCAATACAGGAGAAAACTTTGCTGAATCTGCAGAAAGTTCATTCTCTATGCTGCGGGCAACAATTGCCTTTGCAGTTTTTTCTTTAAGTTCGTCTGTTAATTCACCCTGGAAGACAACAGCATTTGCACCTTTTTCAATTGCCTGAGGAATATAAATATTTCCGTCAACATGAGTTCCAGGTAAAGCAAAATAAAGAGAATCTTTTGTAACTTGTCTTGAGTCAAAAACCAGGTTTGAAACCGGTATATTCTGAATATCAGAAAGATCAGTGATTATAGATCCGTCTGCTGCCACAATTTTGTGGTCAAAAGACGGAAGGATTTGTGCTAAAACTTTTGTCATTTCCCTACCCTAAGCATTCAGTATACCACAAAAGCAGGGAATATGACATAAGTTATTTTTTACATCAACTTTTGTATAAATGTTGGATAAAAAAAGCGTCCCGCAGTGAACTTTCATTCACCACAGAACGCTTTACTGCTCAACAATTATCAATTATCAATTGTCAATTATCAATTGTTCATTATGCATTGTGAATTATTTAGATATGGTCTACTACCAGTTTACCCATTTCTTTTGTACCAACCAGTTTACCTGCTGCTTTAACAGCTTCAATATCACCGGCAATATCTCCTGTTCTCCAGCCTTCATTAAGAACAGCCTGAACAGCATTTTCAATTGCTTTAGCTTCTTCTTCAAGTTTGAAGTCATAGCGCAGAAGCATTGCAGCAGAAAGGATTGTTGCAAGTGGGTTTGCCAGGTTTTTACCTGCGATGTCTGGAGCTGAACCGTGAATTGGTTCATAAAGTCCAGGACCTGTTCCGTCACCGAGGGAAGAAGAAGCCAGCATACCGATTGAACCTGTAATCTGTGAAGCTTCATCAGAAAGAATATCACCGAACATATTTGATGTTGCAATAACGTCGAACTGACGTGGATTGCGAACCAGCTGCATAGCAGCATTGTCAATGTAAAGATAGCTCAGTTCAACTTCAGGATATTCTGATTTTACTGTTTCAGCAACTTTTCTCCAGAGGCGGCTTGAATTCAGGATGTTTGCTTTATCAACAACACAGAGCTTCTTTTTACGTCCCATGGCTGACTGGAAACCAAGGCGAACGATACGTTCAATTTCATCCCAAGTGTATTTTTCTGTATCGTATGCAGAGCGTCCGTCAGAGGCTGTTCCGCGATCTCCAAAGTAAATACCACCAGTAAGTTCACGAACGATAAGAATATCAAGTCCGTCACCTACGATTTCATCTTTAAGAGGACAAGCAGCTTTAAGCTGTGGGAACATAACTGCTGGACGAAGATTTGCGTAAACTTTCATGCCACCGCGAAGTCCAAGGAGTGCTTTTTCAGGACGGATTGAAGGATCAACATCATCCCATTTTGGACCACCAACGGCGCCAAGAAGAACAGAGTCAGCTTTAAGACAAATATCCAGCTGATCCTTTGGAAGTGGATTTCCGAATTTGTCGATAGCAACACCACCGGCAATTACATCTCTATAAGTCCATTCGTGTCCGAATTTGTTTCCTACTGCATTCAGAACATTTACTGCTTCTGCTACAACATCAGGTCCGATTCCATCACCAGGAATCAAAGCGATTGTCTTTTTCATATCAATAACCCCTAAAAAAAGTTTAATGCTATTTAATTTCTTTAATAATACTAAAGTTCAAAATGAAATTCAACACATATTATCGGCAAAATAAAGCAAAAAATGAAAATTTTTCTCTATTCCGCTCAAATTCTCCATTTTTTAGTGGCATTATCTAGACATTTTGGTTATAATGGAGATTAGGTGAGAACAATAATTATTAGGGGATAACTATGCCAAAGAAAGAACAGAACAAAGATTCAAAACCAGTTGTTTACTCAGCACTCGAAGTTGCTAACATATGTGGTGTCGTAAACCAGACAGCCATCAACTGGATTAATACTGGACACCTCAAAGCATTCAAAACACCAGGCGGTCAGTACCGTGTTTACCCTGAAGATCTTTTAACCTTCATGAAAGAACGTAAAATGTACATTCCTCAGGCTCTCATTGATTCATGTAACGGATCAAGCACAAACGAAAAATCACTTCTGGTAATTGATGATGATGTTGCATTCAATTCCGTTGTCGTAAAATTCATTTCTGAAAGAATGGAAGGGCTAAAGATTAATTCTGCACATGACGGTTTCGAAGCCGGTGTTCTTATGTCTTCGACACATCCACGCTGCATCGTTCTTGATATCGATCTTCCAGGCGTTAACGGTATTGAACTTTGCCGCAAAATTCATGACACAGAAGTTTACGGAAAACCAAAGATTATCGTAGTAACAGGTCTTCAGGATGCAGAAGTTGAACAGAAACTACGTGATCTTGGAGCAGATTTCTTCTTCAGAAAACCACTTCAGCTTGCTGACCTTCACAAAGCTGTAGAAGAAGCACTTGCTTAATACGGGTAAATAGTAACAGTAAATAACAGGAGACCATCCGGACACAAAGTTCATGGATGGTCTTTTTTTTAATATCTTTTTGAGGTGACTATGACATTCACAAGAAAAAGCGGAGTTCTTCTCCACCCTACTTCATTTTACGGAAAAGAAGGCATCGGGACTTTAGGTGACCAGGCCTTTGCATTCATAGACTGGCTTGCCTCTGCAGACCAGAGCCTTTGGCAGATTCTTCCACTGGGACCAACAGGCTACGGCGATTCACCATATGCTTCCTTCAGTACTTTTGCAGGAAATCCACTGATTATCGACCTTGAAAAACTGGCCGCTAAAGGCTGGGCAGATAAAACGGAAATCAAACCTGCAGAATTCATCAAGGCAGAAGGCAATGTAGATTTCGGCGCCGTTGTCTGGTGGAAAATGCCGGTCCTTGCAAAATGCGCCTCTTATTTCCTTTTAAACGCAAATGATGAAGATAAAGCCGCATACAAAACTTTCTGCAAAGAAAAATCTTCCTGGCTCGATAACTTTGCGCTCTTTATGAGCATCAAATCCTTCTTCGACAAAAAAGCCGCAGAAGAAAAGCCTGCCGATTCAAGATGGAATTTCTACTGGCCTAAAGAACTTAAAAATCACGAAGAGGAAGCCATCAAGGCATGGAAAAATGAACATAAAAATGAAATTGAAACTTACAAAGTAATTCAGTTCTTCTTTGACGTTCAGTGGTCGGAAGTAAAAGCATACGCAAATGAAAACGGCATCCAGATTATCGGAGACATTCCTATTTTCGTTGCTCCTGACAGTGCCGATGTTTGGGCAAATCAAAGCCTCTTCCAGCTGGACGACCAGGCTCATCCAAAAGCAGTTGCCGGAGTTCCACCAGATTATTTCTGTGCCACAGGCCAGCTCTGGGGAAACCCTCTTTACGACTGGGACGCAATGAAGAAAACAAATTACGCCTGGTGGATTGCAAGAATCAAACGCGTTCTTGAACTTACAGACTGCATCCGCATTGACCACTTCCGTGGCTTTGAAGCCTACTGGTCAGTTCCTGCCACAGACGATACAGCCATGTACGGAAAATGGATAAAAGGACCGGGACTTGATTTATTCAAGACAATCAAAAAGAAGCTTGGGGATATTCCTATCATTGCAGAAGACCTTGGAGTTATTACAGAAGAAGTTGCAAACCTGCGAGACACAGCAGGACTTCCCGGCATGAAAGTGCTTCAGTTTGCTTTCAGTAAGGATGAAGTAAAAGAACACGGTATGACAAACTATTTCATGCCGCACAACTTTACAACAGACCAGTGCATTGTTTATACAGGAACCCACGACAATGACACAGCACAAGGCTGGCTTGAACTGATTGATGATGAAACTCTGCTTATTGTTGCACAATATCTTACAGGCTCTGAAACAACAGTCCAAAAGGCAAAGGCTATGGTTAAGTCAGGCGCACTCAGAAACCTTATGATTAAATCTGTATTGAGTTCTTCTGCAGCTTATGCAGTCATTCCGTTCCAGGATATTGCAGGCTACAATAACGAGGGCCGCATGAACCGGCCTGCAACAACCGGTGCCAACTGGTGCTGGCGCATGAAAAAGACCGACTTAAAAGAAAAGGCTGCCCGGAACTTAGCATTCTTAAGCAGCCTTTACGGACGAAACATCTGACAAATTACACTGTATACTTGCCGCTTAAGGCAAGC
>JAHBAD010000163.1 GCA_018385395.1 Treponema sp. | reverse complement strand
GATTATTGGTTTGAAATTGATAATTAAAAAATAAATCATTTTATATAAAATCCATAAATGAAATGATTAGCCCTCAGGAAAAGTTTTTCTTGAGGGCTTTTTAATTTAACATGAGTTTTAGAAAAATATTGTTGCATAAAATCTTTGTAAAAAATTCTCGTGTCACGCACGAGGATTTTTTTTCTATCATTCTGCGACAGAAATCTCCTGTCATTGTCGGACTTGATCCGGCAATCCCGAGTCCTGCAGCCCTAAGCCTGACCGTTGATGTAACATTCGAAATCCACATTCCAAAATCGGTAAAATAGCCAAAAAGAAATGAAAGGGGGATCTGAAAAAGATGATTTATTTTCAATCATTTGCTATAATTTCGCCATGCTAGATTTTCTTCTGACATACCTTCATTACTGGCCTCTCGCTGCATTCATTGCACTTATTCTGGCAGGACTTAATATTCCTGTTTCAGAAGATGCTATTATTGTGGCTTCTGCCGCAATCTGCTATGAAAATCCAAAACTTCTTATTCCTACAATTTTATTGGTTTATGCCGGAATTGTTTCAAGTGATATTATTTCTTATTTCTGGGGTTATTTCTGTTCAAAAGGGCTCCGCTCGCTGAAAGCTGTAAGCAGAATCCTTAAATCAAATAAGAGAATTCTTTTTCTGAACAGACTTGAAAAACACGGTTTTCTCACTTTCATTACAATCCGTTTCATTCCATTTGGAGTAAGAAACGCACTTTTTCTTTCATCAGGATTCTTTCATTTAAAATTCTGGAAGTTTTTTATTTTTGATGCAATCGCCGCTGTAATTTCAAGCCAAAGTCTTTTCTGGATTGTTTACTTTTTGGGTGATAATTCAGATTTATGGGTAAGATTAATAGCAGGTGTCCTTCTTGTATTTCTCATTTGTTTCATTATCTGGAACATCAGATCTATCAAGAAGGAACTTAATCAAATCAATTCAAAAACTAATTATAATCCTCAGTCTCAGAACCTTGAGCTTCGTTAATTCTTAAAACTCTTCTTTCCTTTATTTTTTCGATCAGTCTCATTTTTACACGAATGTATTCAAACATATTGTTGAAAACAATAATCATAATACTGAATACAAGATAAACCAAACACAAAGCAAAGCACAGATACTGATGACTTCCCACCAAAAGCACAATAACCAGTATTACCGGGAATCCGAAATCCGGATATCTGTCCTTCTGCTGCAATGTAATAGAAACCAGAAGTTTTGCCAGGTAAATCATAATGTAAAGTGATATGAAGACTACTTTTGTTTCAAAATTAAAACTTGTAAATGAAAGAAGCAGAGCAACAAGAATAGAAAGCAATACATAAGAAAAGAATTTTACTGAAACACTTTTAGCTCTTATAAGGCTCTTTACGCCGTTCAGGAATGCAAAGAAACATGAAACTATAAGGAATCCTCTGACAGGAGAAATAACCCAGAACAAAGGTGTCTTCATAAAGTTTCTTACTGGTTCAAAACAGCTGATAAAAATAACCGCAGTCAAAGTACAAACAGTTTCTGTTGAAGAGAATTTTCCAAAGAACATTCTTCCGGTTTTATATCTTTCCCAGAAAGATGCAGCCTGAGTGAAATATCCTATAACAAGAACCATAATAAAATAGAACGGATCAAGTTCACGATAAACAATCAGAATACCGCCAGTAAGATACCCTGTTACTGCAGAGTCAAAAAAATGGTCGAGGAATTCGCCCAAAGGTGAAAACATTTTTGTACGTCTTGCCTGAGCACCATCCAGACAGTCACTTACAAGGTAAACGAACATCAGGATTGGAATGAGCCACCAGACATGATACCTGCTCAAGGCTGCCTGGAGCATAATCATAAAAGCCGAAAAAGCACAAAGTCCGCTGAACATTGTGATTGAATTCGGTCTGAGTGTCATAGGAAGGCGGTTAAGTATCGGCGGAACGACATATTTCATAAGAAGTCCGTCGATAAACGAGTTATTTTCGTAAGAGTATGTATACTCTTCCTTTTCTTTAGATTTGTTCATACCTCACATTATAACGATAATCACCTGAAAAAAACAATTTGTTAGTTTTTTAAATTTCAGAATTAATTCCATCGCCAGTAAATGCCGTAGCTTTCTTTATGCTGTAAGTAATGAGGAATGAATTCAAGTTTCCTGTCGCAGCCTTTCAGCGTCCATACCGGGATTTCATTTTCTTCACTGCGGTCAAAATTCTGATTCAGGTTTTTCATGAATTCTTCTACAGTCTGCCCGTTTGTAATTTTTACATCATCATTCTCTACAGCTTTTTTCGATGCAGTTGTAACCCACATACCGACACTTCCAGTTTCCTGGTTTTCTGTTCCAAGTCTTGCGCTCAAAACATATGGACCGTATTTGAAAGCCTTTGTATTTTCATCATCCTGAAGTCCGAAGGCTTTCATTTTCATTGGGAAAGTCACTTCAATTTCGGCTTTATTTTTGAAACATAAAAATCCATCAGCTTTTTCACAGTCTGCAGAAGTCTTCACCAGTATTTCATCTGTCCATTCAGGAACACGCAGTTTCAGACAGAAACTATTGTCCCCTTCTATCTTGATTTTTACAGTTTCCGATTTAAGGAAGTTACAATCCACTTTTACTTTTGCAAATCCCGCATCAAGAACCGAAGAAACATAATTATTTACTATTACCGTTTCTTTTCCGCCTTCTTCTGATCTGTAATAAATGCTGTCCTGAAGCTTTGTAAAATTCTCCCAGCCAGTTCCTGTACAGCACCAGAAATCTTTATCAACTCTTGTGTAAACTTTCTGATATCCTGTTGCCATTGGCTGGAAATACATTGTGCATCCTGTTTCAGGATTCTGGCTTGCAAGAATTGCGTTCAGATATGTGTTTTCGTAATAATCAGCATATTTCTTTTCGCCTGTAATTTCAAAAAGACCGCGGCTAAGTTTAAGCATATTGAAAGTATTGCAGGTTTCATTGTTTATATTTGTGCGTTCGGCCGCAAGAACATTATCCATTCCGAAGTGTTCATTTTCGCTGTTGCCGCCTGTCACATAAGTATGTTTTTTTGTAACCATTGTCCAGAACGCCTTTGCATAATTCAGATAAACTTCATCACCTGTTGCTTCGTAACGTTTCATAGCCCCAATGAATTTTGGAATTGTTGTATTTGCATGAATATTGTTCATTGCATTCGGTGTATTTTTCTGAACTTTCAGGAACAATGCATCTTCATCAAACTGATGGGCTGCTTTAAGAAAATCTTCACGGGCGTCACATTTACTTACAGCATAAAGCTGGTAAAGCACATCGTTCATTCCGCCGTATTCAATTGAAAAAACATTGGCACGAGTTTTATTATCCCAGGCATTTACTCGGCGCGAAATCCATTTACCAAGATTTTCTGAAAGAGTTAATGCGCGGGTATCGCCTGTAAAAGTGTAAACGTCCAGAAGGCCCTGAAGGATTTTATGCATTGTATACCATGGCACCCATGCCTGTTTAAAAATATCGCCCTGACGTTTTTCAACGTTGTCGAACTGAAGATCAATTTTATTCTTAAAACTTTCATCCGGAAGTATTGCACTGAAAAGATATCCTTCGTATTTTGTACCGACAGTTTTCTTCTGACATTTTTCAAGTTCCGAAATTACAAAATCCAGACGCTTTTTGCATTCAGCTTTTTTCTCATCACTTACAACCGGATTCACAATACTTTGAGCCAGAGCTGTAAGGTAATGTCCGAAGGTATGGCCTCCAATCAGAGTGTTTTCCCAGCCGCCATAACGGAGCTTTTTCAGCGTGATTTCTTCTCCACAGGCATAAGCTGCATTTTCATAAAATCCTGCAAGAAATTTTTCAGGATCAAGCGAAAGCACATTTGCCACAACTTTTTCAGTTGCATTTATATAATATGGATCTGTAAGTGTAATTTTATCATTTTCGTATGCGTGGATTTTTTTCATTTCTTTTCCTCCAGAAAAGGCTGCTGTTACGCCTGAAAACAAGAACAAAACCGCAGTCATTTTTCTAACATTCATAATTCAAGCATAACACTGCCTTTTGCAGAAAAGAAGTTCCGAATGTTTGAATTAGTGTTAAAAGGTTATATAATTACATTATGAAAAACCTTTATTTTGACACTTCAAAACCTTTTGATTTTCACTGGACCGGAAAATTCCAGGCCCCGGACAAAAACTGGATTCACATGACCCGTCCCCTTACCGATTTTGAATTTGTCATTGTAACTGAAGGGGATTTTTATATCGGAGACGGAGCAAAGACCAGTGTAGTTCATAAAGGCCAGTACCGCATTATGACGCCAACTGAAAATCAGCACGGTACACATCCTTCGGCATGTTCCTTCTACTGGATGCATTTTATGGCGCCTCAAAGCAAAGCTGAATGTGCAGAATCTGCTAGTTTTCTGGAGATACCTGAACAGGGAGCAGTTCCTCACCCGGAACGGCTTATCGTTTTATTGAAGCAGCTTTCTGACTGTGATAAAAAATACGGAAACCATCAGTTAAACAGTTATCTATGTACGGCAATAATTCTTGAACTTCAAAGCCAGCTGAAAGCAGAATCAGAATTATCAGATTTGAAAAAGAATCAGAACGAAAAACTTCACGGTGCAAAAGTAGCCCTTTATTCAGATGTAATCAATTATATCAACTGGCGCATAAAAGATGATGTCCGGGTTTCTGAAATTGCAGCCTACTTCGGATATAACGAAAAATACATGACAACCTTTTTTAAGAAAGCATCGGGAAAATCGTTGAAACAGTTTATTCTGGAAAGGAAAATGGAAGAAGCAAAGGCCCTGCTTTCCGACAGCACAAGGACAGTTTCGGAAATTGCCTACAGTCTTGGCTTTTCAGACAATCACAATTTTTCAAGGGCGTTCAAAAAAGTGACAGGGCAAAGCCCCAGCGAATACCGGGACAGCTTTGCCGACAGAATGCTTTATAATGTCTGATTTTTAATTTGTATAAAGGATATAATCGCAGCGCCTGAGTGTGTTGATATATTTTCCAAGGCGTTCATAAAGAGGCTCGGCTTTCTGGCCGAAATACTCCTTCACTTTTTCACCAATCTCCATGACAGTTTTCTCGCCGTCAATCTGCTGCCAGATAAAAGAGCCGAATTCTTCAAGGGCGATATAAGATACTTTCGGACGCTTAAAAAAAATCTGAGCAATGCGATTGTAAAAACCGCGGTTCTTTACTTCAAGAGTAACAATGCCTTTTTTGTCGATTGTGAAAGTGATAAGTGAGTTATGTTTTGGGATAAAGTCTAATAAATTTTTCTGCATAAAAAATTTACCACGCGAACTTTTTATAAATCCGCGTGGCTCCAGTTTTCAATAAGCTTTTATAGCTTATTTAGATTTCTTTTCTCTTGTAATAAGACACATAGTAACAATCAGCAGTGCGAAGAATAGGATACCGCCAATATTTCCAAGGCTCACGAAACGTGAAATATTAATAATGTCACCAAGAGAATTTCCGCCAACTTTGATTACAGCGAAAACTGCAAGAAGAATACCTACGATACCTTCACCTGCAATAAGTCCTGATGAGTAAAGAACACCGGCTTCAACCTTAGCTTCACGGGCGTTAGCCTGTTCTTCTGTTTCATTGTTCTTTTTACGTTCGAAGAACCAGCGAACCAGTCCACCAACAAGAATTGGAAGTGACAGATGAATTGGCAGATAAAGACCAATTGCAAATACCAGAGAAGGAATCTGAATAAGTTCTGCTGTGATTGTAATTGCAACACCTACGAATACCAGGTTCCAGGGAAGGTTTCCTGACATGATTCCTTCAACTACAAGTTTCATCAAAGTAGCCTGAGGAGCAGGAAGTTCGCTTGAACCGTATCCCCATGCAGCGTTCAGAAGATACAGAACACCACCAATTGTGATTGCAGAAATTACAACACCTACGACTTCACCAATCTGCTGTGCTTTTGGAGTTGAACCAACAATGTAACCTGTCTTAAGGTCCTGAGAAGTATCACCTGCAATTGCAGCAATGATACAGATAATAGAACCGATTGCAATAGCACTTGTCATTCCTGCAAATCCAACTTTTCCTGTAGCCTTCAGGATGATTGTTGAAATCAACAGAGTTGCAATTGCCATACCAGATACAGGGTTATTTGAAGAACCTACAATACCAACCATACGGCTTGAAACTGTTGCAAAGAAGAATCCGAAAATAATGATGATGATTGCACCAAGGAAGTTTACAGGAATTGAAGGAATAAGCCACAGAGCAATAGCCAGAACACCAATGATAATCATGATGATGTTCATTGGAAGTTCGCTTGAAAGGCGGTCATTTGTTGTTTCACCTTTTGAACCGAAACTCTTGAATGCCTGAGCGAATGTCTTAGCAATAAGAGGAAGATTCTTGATAAGAGAAATAATACCTGCTGTTGCAAGAGCACCGGCTCCAACATAACGAATGTAGTTTGACCAGAGTCCCCATGTTCCGCCGTTTTCGAAAACTTCAGAAATTGAAACTGTTGCAGGGAAAATTACTGTGCTTCCGCCAAGAAGAACAAAAAGAGGCATAAGAACGAACCATGCCATAAATCCACCGGCTGTAAGAACAGCACCTACACGTGGACCACAAATATATCCAACACCAAGAAGAGCCGGGAGAACGTCTCCTCCAATGCCGCTTCCTTTATATGCACCGATTGAATAATCAACTTCGCTTGGGAAAAGTTTCAGACCGTCTGCAATAAACTTGTAAAGGGCAGCAATTCCAAGACCTTTGAATACGATACCGGCTTTTTTACCGCCTTCTTCACCGGCAATAAGAACTTCAGAACATGCCTGTCCTTCAGGATAAGGAAGTGTTCCGTGTTCTTTTACGATAAGAGCATGGCGGAGTGGAATCATGAAGAATACACCAAGAAGACCACCAATAAGGGCGATCAGTGTAATTGTGAAAAGAGAAGGTGTTTTTTCACCGAATTCTGTTGCCCACATAAACAGGGCAGGCAGAGTGAAAATTGCACCTGCAGCCAGTGATTCACCGGCAGATCCGATTGTCTGAACGATGTTGTTTTCAAGAATTGAATCACGTTTCAGAATCATACGGATAACACCCATTGAAATAACGGCGGCTGGAATGGAAGCGGAAACTGTCATACCTACGCGGAGTCCCAGGTAAGCATTTGCAGCACCGAATACTATTGCGAGAATCACACCGGTAATAATTGATGTGACTGTGAGTTCCGGAAGTTTCTTTTCTGCCGGAATAAATGGTTTGAATGTTTCCATCAAACTCTCCTTTGAGAACGAAAATTAGCTAAATTCAATTTTACCATACAAATGAGAGTATTTGTGATTTTTTTCAAGAATTCCTACTTAAATCGCGCTGAAGCGGATTTTTCGCGGGGTCGGAATGTTTTCAAACTTAATCAGAAAGGCACCGTCATCCTGACACACTTCAAGAATCTGACCTTTGCCAAGAATCCCATGAGTAATTTCATCACCCGCATTAAGGCTTGCATTCCTTGCCCTTTGGGCAAGAGAACGGTCAACAGAATCTATAAAGCTTTTTGCACTCTTTGTGAATTGTTCTGAAAGCTCTGTTTTGTATTCAAGGCATTTACGGTCAATGTCAAAGATGAAGCGGCTTGGGAAACGCACGCTTCCGTCCAGATTTTTTCCTTCAGAATCAAAAAGATAAAGAGAGCGCTCTGCACGTGTCACGGCAACAAAACAAAGCCGTCGTTCTTCTTCCATGGCGGCAGGATCCCTTACTTTGCGTGACGGGAAAATACCTTCGTTCATGCCGGCAAGGAAAACGTGAGGAAACTCAAGACCTTTTGCCGTATGCACTGTCATAAGCTTCACGGCGTCATTTGAGCCGCCCGCATCAAGGCCGGATAAAAGTGCCGCATGAGCCAGAAAATATTCAGCAGGACATTCTTCCCCGCAGGAAACTTCAAAGTCATAAACGGCCTGCTTAAGTTCTGCCAGGTTATCAAGGCGGGTCTGACTCCCTTCAGTACGGAGCATTTTTTCATACCCGCTTTCATTTATGATGTGAGCCATAACTTCGCTGGCAGGAGTTTTGCGGCTTTCGGCATAGAACTTATTCACAAGGTCAATAAACTCCTGCGCCTTTGTTCCATTCATAATTTCTTCTTTTGCGTCCACCATGTCGCAGAGAGCCTGATACAAAGAACACTGGTTTTCTTCAGCCTTTTTTTCCAGAGCTTCCATTCGGCTTTTCCCGATATTTCGTCTAGGCTTATTTACAATGCGGCGAAAACTCAAATCATCTTTATAAATACACATGCGAAGGTAACTGAGTGCATCCTTTATTTCTTCCCTGTCAAAGAACTGAATGCCACTGAACATAGTGAAAGGAATTTCATTTTTTGCAAGGGCGTCTTCCAGAGAACGTGAAACATAATGAGCACGGTAAAGAATGGCACAGTCAGAATAACGGGCACCGCTTTGGTGAAGCTCCTTCAGTCTGTCACAAATTTCCTGGGCTTCTTCATCCTGCTTTTTGGAATGTGTATAAAGAGGCATCATGCAGTCACCTTTGTTCACAGCCCTCAAGTTTTTTTCCATTCGGTTTTTGTTTTTACTGATAAGAGAATTTGCAACACCAATGATTTTTGGAGTTGAACGATAATTGTCGTTCATCATGATTGTTTTTGTTCCGGGAAACTTCTGATCAAAATCCAGAAGATAACGGATATTTGCACCACGCCAGGTATAAATGGTCTGGTCCGGGTCGCCTACTACAAAGAGATTTTTGTGATAAGCAACCAGCGCTTCCATAAGGCGATACTGAATGTCATCAATATCCTGGAATTCATCGATCATTACGTACTCAAGGCGTTCCTGCCATTTCTGCCGCACTTCTTCATTGCACTCAAAAACGTGAAGAACAAATACAATCAGATCATTGTAGTCCAGAGCAAAAGTTTTCTTTTCCTGATACAAATATCCGTAAAAAAGAATGTCATCAACCTTCTCTGCTTTGTCATATTTTTCTTTTATGGCATCAAGGGGAAGAGTAATCATATCTTTGTAATAATCTTTTTCTTTTTGCGTTTTACGGATTTCGAACATATCCCGGGCATCAGAAAAAGTTTTGTCGCGGAGAGTCAGTCCCCGTTCGTCATAAATAATCTGAAGCATCTGGTCGATGTCGCCGTTATCAAGAACCACAAAACTTTTAGGATATCCTACAGCCCAGGAATCTTCCTGAAGAACATTTACACAAAAACTATGGAAAGTTGAAATATAACCTGTGTCGTTTCCGCCTGTAATTTTGCGGATTCGCATGCGCATTTCCGCTGCGGCTTTATTTGTAAAAGTAACACAGAGAATATGGCTCGGAAGAATTCCGATGCCGTCAACAAGGTAAGCAAAACGATGTGCAAGAGCTCGGGTCTTTCCTGAACCTGCTCCGGCAACAACGCGAACGTAACCTTCTGTTGAAGTAACAGCTTCTCTTTGTGCTTCGTTCAGTCCGTCCAGAATATCAACCATTATTCGTTTTCTCCGCCTTGTCCATAAAGTTTTTCATAAGCCCATCTTGTAATAGCCAGAACAAAACGCATCTGTGTATCCTGAACAAAAAAGTAATGAGATTTTCCTCCGGCATTCAGAAGAAGTGCCGTGTTGCTCATAGATGAAATAGAAGAAAGTTCTCCAAACTGAAGATCCAGCGCATCCTTTTTTGAAACAAAAAGAAAACGCTTGTTGGTTACTACAATATCGCCTGCGTTTGCTTTCTGTTCTGCAGTTGTGGCATAAAGAATTTTTTCATCCTCTTCCAGTGTGATTTTTGTATAATGCACCTGAGGAAACTCAAAACCATCCGGAATCGGAATCTTATATTTCGTTGTATTAACATAAGGATTTTGAGAAACTACACTTGTGCCGCTTTTTAAATTTCTCCAGACCATAAGAGCCACCATTATTGCTACAAAAAGAAGGATATAAGTTACGCGGCTTTTCCCCGCCTTCTCCATAAACGATTCCTGAGGCATCTGTGTTGTAGTCTGACTTGAACCTTTTCCGTTTGATTTTGAAGAGGATTTTTTCGGCTTATATTCACCGTTCTTACTCCCATTTCCGCCGCCACCGTCATATTCCTGTTCAAGGCCAAAGAAAGGAGCACCGCTTCCTGAACCCGCTGATGGTGAAGCATTCAGAAAAACAAAAAGAAGGGTTACAAGAGCATAGACAGCAGCACATACGGCAGAGACAAAAATCTTTGTTTTAAGGCTCCACCTGCACTTTCTTCCCGATTTAAATTTCCACCACATGAGGAAAAGCCCCGCAGGCGAAAAGATAAGTGAGATAAAACAGGCCAGAATTATGATTTCATAAAGAGAAAGTCTTTCTTCTTTTGTATTTTCTGAAAAATCCATACATTGATTATACCGTTAATATCAAATAAAATCAGATTTATGAAACTATCCGCCGAAATTCTTATTCTTGCACTTATGATCCTGAGCAACGGTCGCGTTCTTACAATCAGAAAGCCTCATATGGACCCTCTTACTATGCTGGCGCCTGTTAGTTTCCTTCTGGCAAGCCTTTCACTTTTTTCTTTCAGTGCTGATATTTTTCTTCTTGCCATTTTTATACTTTCCATTCTTGTACTTCTTTCAAACTTCCATGCCCTTATCCGTTATAGTTCTCACCTGGTTATTGACCGTTACAGCCCGTTAATGAAAGTCTGGGCATGGTTTACGAATATTTTCTGTTTTCTGATTCTTGGAACCATTTTATTCTTCAGTCCCGTAAATGTTTCTGAAAGAAAAATGGGAGTTGTTTCAATAAGAAATCCCTATTCAGGAAGTTTTTCCAAAGGCTTTACTCCATCAGGACGTTTTGAACCTTCAACCGGATTCATTACAAAGTTTACCAGACCGGAAATGACAGAAGATCAGAGCCCTATTATAATTCTTCTTGGCGACAAGCGTGCCGATACAGAAAGCTACAGACCATATCTTCTTTCTCTTGCCCAAAAAGGCTTTACTGTTGTCTCAGGAGATTTCTATTCGAAAGACCTTAAATGGATTCACACCTTTGAAGATTCAAAAAGTTTCCGCCGTATGGGACTTGTTTTGCGAAGTTTAATCGATTATCAGAAATATAAATCTCAGCGGGAATTTTATACTTACAACTTTTCCCGCGAAATTGAAACCATGTTTTCCCTTATGAAAGATAAATATGGGGAAAACTGTCATTTCTTTATCGTTACTGATGAAATGTCATATACGGCAGCCGTAGACTTTGCAAAAACAAAACCTGAACAGATTTCCGGTATTTTTGACCTATCGTCTGTTCCCGAATATTTAACTCCAGGTTACGGTTTTATCCAGCAAACCGATCCCCTTCTGGGAAAATTTCTTAACGTACCCCGCGACAAAAAACTTGAAGCCGTAAATGCCTGTGTCGAAGCAACAATTAATGCCATCAACGGAGAAACTATTAATGACAATTAATGATCTTGAAAAATATTTTGACTCATTTCTTAAACCAGTAGACTTCGGCGGTGACATTTCCATGAACGGGCTTCAGATCCAGAATTCAAATCCATCAGAAAAACAGATTAAAAAAATTGCTTTTGCTGTAGACGCCTGTGAAGAAACAGCCCTTAAAGCCGCCTCTCTTGGATGCGATGCACTTTTTGTTCACCACGGACTTTTCTGGGGACATTCAGAAAAAATCACAGGCTCTGTTTATAAACGCATTTCTGCATTCATTAAAAATGACCTGGCACTTTTTGCATATCACGCACCCCTTGATGCAAATAATCCTAACGGCAATAACTACGGCATGGCACAGCGCATTGGACTTACAGACACAGAACCTTTCGGCTTCTGGCGCGGTATGCCTATGGGTGTAAAAGGAAAACTGAATTCTCCCTTAACTCTTAATGAAATTGCAGAAAAAGTTCTCCGGCCTGGTAAAAAGCCAAATACAATTCTTCCTTTTGGAAAAGAAAAAATTTCTACTGTAGGAATTATTTCAGGCGGCGGTTCAGAAGATGTTGAAACTGCTGTAGCAGAAGGGCTGGATTGTTTCATTACTGGCGACTTTGCTCACGAGCAGTTCCACTATGCAAAAGAAAACGAGATCAATGTGATTGGCGGAGGCCACTATGAAACAGAAACCGTCGGCGTTTCTCTTGTCATGAAGAAAGTGGCCGACGATTTAGGAATTGAGACAGTTTTTATTGAAAGCGAAACAGGCCTTTAGGCTCTGTCCGCTTTTCAAAATTATACGTTGAACTGATTAAGCACCGAAGTCATTCGCGCAACAGCCTCTTTATTTTTTACAATCATTTCATTGATATTTGTAATAACATCCTGAACAGAAGCAGTTGATTCAGAAGATTCATGAATGCAGTCCATCATTATTTCTGATGAATTAACAACGGCCTTCATACTTTCTTCTGCATTGCGTGTAAGGTCATTCTGATTGTTACAAAGTTTTTTGATAACCTGAGTATCAGCAACAATGCTTTCTGTTGCACGCATATTTTCTTCTGCACTCACTTTCTGTTCATCCATTGCACTTGAAAGTGTACGAACGATATTTGAGTTTTCTTCCGAACAGTTCTGAATCTTTTTAAAACTATTCTGTGTGTCGTTGATCGAAGAAACTGTCGTATCAATCTTTTCAACCATTGAACCGATAAGTTCCTGAATATCCTTTGCAGACTTTGAAGAACTTGCAGCAAGAGTGCGAACTTCATCAGCAACTACCGAGAATCCTTTACCGAATTCTCCTGCGTGTGCAGCTTCAATACTTGCATTCATAGAAAGCAGATTTGTCTGACTTGCAATATCCTGAATTGTCTTAACAATATCCTGAACTTCTTTAAATGCTTCTGCAATTGCCTGAACTGATTCGCTTGTATTTTTAAGCGATGCATTTCCTTCACTGCAGGTTTCGCCAAGCATAATAGAAACCGCATCAGCTTTCTTTGTCATATCGGCAACTGATTTAATATTTGCAGTCATTTCCGTAATAGAAGCAGAACTCTGTGTCATAGCCGAAGTTTCCTGAAGGACATGACTTTCAACTTCACGAACAGAATCTGTAAGCCCCGAAACATTGTCACCTGCGCTTCCTATTTCTGCACTCTGATGAATACCTTCACTTTCGATTTTAGAAAAATTTTCCTTCATTGAAATAAGTGCTGTATTTGCTGTTTCTGAAACGTCTGCAAGTTTTCCTGCAGTCTGAATTACTACATCAGATTCTTTTTTAAGGTCAAGAATCATTGTACCAAGTTTTTTAATAAGTTCATTGATTGAAGTTTTAAGAAGAGCGAACTCATTAAACTTTACAATATTGATTCGTTTATTCAACGAACCTTCGCGGATTTCTTCAATCACCTGAATTGTTCCGTGAATTTCTTTCTGAAGACCGTGAACAAGGACACCGACCAGAGGCAACGTCATAACTATTGAGGCAATAAAAATTATCATTCCACTTTTGATATACATTCCCATTACCTGAGGAGCATTAAGAAGAATCATTCCAAAAGGAACAAGGAAAACGTTAATTCCAACAAACAAAACTCCGGATAATGCAACGCAATAAATATTAAATGTAGTGTATTTAAACTTGCTGATTTTTTCAGCAGCATGAATCTGAAGGAGTTTTCTGTATTTTCCAAAGGCTTCATTTGTTATGAACATTACATAGAAACAAACTTCAATACCAAAAATGACAGAATGAACAAAAGCCAGACAAATGCGAAGCGGGTCATTTGGAACACCACCTGCTTTAATTTTAAGCATAAGCGAAACCGTATTTCCAACAACAAATCCTAAAACACAACCTATCACTGTAAGAATATTCAGTTTTGCATATGTATTCGTTACAGTTATTTTTTCTTCATCAGTTGATTTCCCGCCTTCTTTCTGCAGACGCTGAACAATTTTATTAAAAGGTTTTGTATAAACCCACGCAAGAACTGAAACAATCAGAATAAGAATTGTTGTTACGCTCATTGTAATTTTAAGACCGGGAAAATATGTCTCTGGATAACTGTGCATATAAGCAACCTGAATCCAGCTTAAATAAAGAACCCCGATATAAGCTGTCGGAATAAACGTAAGAAGATAACTTGTTAGAACGGACATAAAAACTCCTTTTCAGTATTTCTCTATTATATCAAAAATCTCCATTTAATCAAATTTTCTGTTATAGCAAAAACAAGTTGTTTTTTTAATTTTTCTTTTCACTATCTCACTCGTTGAGATAGTGACATATTATACTAAAACCATAAACACTTGAGACGGGCTTTACCCGGGGAGCGCATTATGGCAGCAGTTATTATTTCAATTTTTCTTATTGGCGGTTCAGTTTTTGGCATTTATTGTTTTCTTGAAGAATTCCTTCTGGACCTTAATCGTAAAATGTGGGAACAGTGGAAAGAACTTCACTCTGAAAACAAAAAACGCAGTGCGTAAATATTAATTTGCTTATTATCATTTTTTCTTTTACCATTAAAGAATGATTTGCTGGAAATGTAAAAAAGAAATTGGGGAACTTCAGGTTTCCCGCACAACAGAATGCCCGGAATGCAGGGCTGACCTTCATGTCTGTAAGGCATGTAAGTTTTATGCTCCCGGCAGTCATTACGACTGCAAGGAAACAGTAGAAGATCCTGTAAATGATAAAGAACGGGGAAACTTCTGCGACTTTTTCAAATACAAAGCGGTCTCAGGCACCGGCGCAACGGACGATAAAGCCGCAGCGGCCAGAAACGCCTTCGACGCATTATTCGGTTAATTTCAGATTTTAGAAAATCGAAATATTCTCGCTGGGCTCAACAGGGCCTTCGTGCTTTTTGAAAGTAATGTCCTTCAATTTAAGACCGCGTGCCCCTACAGTCAGACGAAGAACTGAAAAACGTTCAAAGAAACGGATTACCTTTGAAATCTCTCTTTCTTCGCCGCCTGACCCCTGGAATGTAATTGTACTGACCGGAAAACCGTTGAAAATCAAAGTACAAGGAAGCTGGGCCACTTCTCCAAGTTCTGAACTTGCACGTGTTGTAATGCGGTAAAGCCCTGGTTCCGGAATATCAAACGCAAAAACATAAGTTGATCCCATGTCACTTTCAGGTTCGGTCAAATCAAATGTCAGTTCATCTCCAAGAACTTTGTATTCAACATTTGTCATATCAACATCATCTGTATCCTTAGGACGATTGATGATTTCAACTTCTGTGCCGTCCCCGATTGTTCTTTTGAAAGCTTCTGATTTAACCACATAGCGGCAGGTATTCATTGCGGCGCGCTGAAGTTCACCACGGGTAATTGTTCCTTCTGTAAGTGCTTCAAGTGTATTGTCACCACCTGCATTTGTTTCGCCGTTAGGGCAAACCATATAAAGGTCATTCTGGGAACGGACCATTTTATCAAAATGCCTTGTTCCAGCATGTCCGTTCTCGCCAGGTTCCATAGAAGCCCACCAGTCAGTCATTACGATTCCTTCAAACTTCCAGTCACCACGGAGGATTGTTGTACAAAGATCATAGTTTGCTGCTGTATAAGTTCCGTTAAGCTTTCCGTAAGTTGTCATAATTGAATCACAGCTTCCAGTCTTTACACAGATTTCAAATCCTTTAAGATAAATTTCACGGAGAGCCCTTTCAGAAATTACTGCGTCTACACTGCGGCGCATAAGTTCCTGATTGTTTCCGGCAAAATGTTTTACAGTTCCGCCTACCCCGTTTTTGCGGAGACCTTTCAGCTGAGCGTCTGCAATAATTCCTGTAAGGTAAGGATCTTCAGAAAAATATTCAAAGTTGCGGCCGTTCAAAGGATGACGGTGAATATTCATTCCAGGACCAAGAAGACATTCAACTTTGTTGCTTATCATTTCAAGACCAAGGTATTCAAAAAGTTTTTCGTTCAGGTCTTTGTTGAATGTACATGCCAGCATTGTTCCGTTAGGAAGGCTGAAAGCTTTTGTTCCACAATCAAGGCGCATGCCCGAAGGACCGTCATCACAGCAGCAGGCTGCAAGACCTTTTTCACGAAGGGAAGCCGAAACGCCGCCAAATGCAGATGCAGTTCCTGGTGTTACAAGAGAGCTTCCCATGCCTTCACCGCGAACGATTGAAGCAAGTTCATTGTCGCTAAGCTGGGCAACAAAAGTTTCAAGACTGATTTTTCCGTCGTAAACATCTTTAAGCTTAAATCCTTTATCCCCTGTTACAGGAATTTCTTTTGGCATATTTGCCTTAATACGTTCTTCAAGGTTTGAAGCATTTTCAAAAACCGGCTGCAGAACTTCAAGAACAGTTTCAGGAATTTCTGAACTACCAGCAAGGCAATCAGTTCTTACGCTGTTTCCAACAAAGACTTCATATTTTCCGCCTTCAAGAATCCATGCACTTTTGTGTCCTGTAACGCCTTTATCATCATATGACGCAAAAGTGTCAAACCCGATTTCCATTAAAAGAGTTTCTTCGTCACCAGGTTCAAGAACAGAAGTTTTTTCAAATCCTGCAAGAACCCGTGCTGGCTTTGAAAGTTTTCCTTCAGGAGCTTTTACATAAACCTGAACAACTTCTTTGCCTGAAAACTTTCCTGTATTTTTTACAGTCACTTTAAATGTAATTTTTCCTGCGTCCATATGGCAGGCAAAATCTGAAACCGACTGTTCAAAAGTTGTATAGCTTAATCCGTATCCGAAAGGATAGCGTACTTTGTCTTTTGCAGAAGTTTCAAAATATCTGTAACCCACGAAAATATCATCTTCATAAACGTTGCGAACTTCGTCTCCAAAGTTTTTATCACTTAAGAAATCTGTAATTGCATAAGCGATTGTATCAGTAAGATGCCCTGAAGGATTTACCTTTCCTGTAAGGACATCAGCAGTTCCAAGCCCGCCCACCATACCACCCTGCCATACGTACATTACGGCGTCCGGCTTTGTTGAAGCATCATCCAGGAAAGACATATCCATAATTCCGCCAGCATTCAAAAGAACAATCACTTTATCAAATACTTTACGTACAAGTCTCAGATTTTCAAGTTCAACCTTTGTAAGACAACAAGAACCTTCTGTGAAACTTGCATCTTTGTCTTCACCGGCTGTGCGCCCGATAATCACAACGGCAACATCAGATTTTTTTGAAGCATCAGACACAACCTGTTCAGAAAGTGGCATTTCTTTCTGGCTCCATGGTTCCATTCCCCATCCAAGCCCTGTATCAAAGGGATTTTCTTTTTCCCATTCAGCGTAAATATTTTCCAGTTCTTCATTTACCTTTACGCCGCATTCCTTTAATCCTTCAGGTATTCCTGTAACATGAGAAACATTTACCATACCGCCGGAACCAGTTCCGGACTTATAGTAATGAGTCTGAATGCGTCCAAAAATGGAAACACATACATCTTTCTTCAACGGCAGAACACCATTGTTTTCAAGAAGAACACAGCCTTCTGCTACAGCCTGACGTGCAGTGTCTGTATACTGATTCCAGTCTAAAATCTTTTTCATAGTAATATCCTTATGATGATTTCTTGTTGCGAATAATAAATTATGTTTTGAGATTTGATTTAAGCCATGTTACGGTAATCGCGCGGAGTCATGTTCATGCGGCGATGAAAAAGCTCTGTGAAGTAGCTTGAACTTTCGAATCCGCATGCCAGCGAGATTTCCGTAATACTCATATCTGTATGGGCGATAAGATCCGTACTCTTTGTGATACGATAATCGTTAAGATATTCGATAGGAGTTTTATTCATATAGCGCTTAAAAAGTTCACAGGCCTGACTGCGGCAGACAATACCAGCTTCCGCAATATCATCAAGAGTGATTTTTTCGGCGTAATTTTTCTGAACGAAACCTGTCATGCGGCGCATTGTTTCAAGTTTTTTCTTGCTAGCCGATGAAAGTGGATTTTCCATATTCTGAACACGAAGTGCCATATTGATTAAAAGCTTATACATCTGTGCCTTAATTTCAAGCTCATGACCAAAAGCTTTTTCACCATTTTCATCTTTTGCATTGGCACGAACAATATTCACCACGCAGTCTATAATCTGCTTTTCGCGGATATTGTCAATAGACATAACAATGTAAGGAGGAACTTTTGAAGCAGTTACTTCCTTTACATATTTTTCAGAAACGCGCCAGTCATAAAGACCAGGATGGGCTACCAGCATATAAGTTTCACAATCAACGGTGTCTTTCTGAAATGTGTAATGCATCTGGCAGGAGTTGACGAACATCATTTCGCCTTCGTTGATTTTTATTTCTTCGCCATTTACACTGTAATAAATATGTCCCTTGGAACAATAGATAAATTCAAAATCCGTATGCCAGTGATTCACATAACAGTCAGGACGACTGTACCATGTTGAACGGCTTGTCTTTATAGGAAGTGATTCGTTTTCATAACGAACAATTTCCGACCCGTCATCCTGTATGTTTGAAAAATACTGATTATATTGTAC
>JAHBAD010000138.1 GCA_018385395.1 Treponema sp. | reverse complement strand
CCATACAAACAGATTTCCCCACAGCTCGTTAGAGCGTTGCGTTAGCTGCCATTACCCTTTTATCTCTAATCAGTGTGACAACCTAGCCTCCGCGGCGGAGCTGGGATTATTTGATTTAATCCTGCTATTTTCCTACGCAGAAATTTGAGAAGATGCTGCCGAGGACGTCGTCTGGAGTTACGTCACCGGTGACAACGCCAAGGGCATCGAGGCAGTCTTCAAGATCCTGAACTACGGCGTCAAGAGTATAATTGTCGGCGGCAGAAAGAAGTGCGTGCTCAACACATTCCAATGCTTCTGCAACGGCTTCTTTCTGGCGTTCAGAACCAAGTCCTGCCTGAGTACGTTCAGTAGAAAGCCCTGATGTAAGAATTGATTTTACCGCTTTATAAAGTGCGTCAAAACCGCTTCCTTTTTTTGAACTGATGGAAACCTGTCCGCGGAAATTCGGAATTCTTTTTTCAACAGATTCATCAAGCTTGTGTTCTGCTTTTTCACCTGTCACATCGCTTTTTGTCCAGACCAGTAAAACAGGCTCCTGGCATTTTTCCAGAAACGTCACATCTTCTTCGGAAATACCTGTATTTGAATCAACAAGATAAAGAACTACATCAGCATCAGTCGAAAGATTTTTTGTAATCTCAACGCCCTGAGCTTCAATAACATCTTCAGTTTCGCGAAGGCCTGCTGTATCAAAAAGACGGACAGGAATTCCGTCAAAGCTTGCCCAGCTTTCAAGAAAGTCTCGGGTTGTTCCTTCAATATCCGAAACGATTGCACGCTCTTCTTTAAGGATTGCATTAAACAAAGAAGATTTACCGGCGTTTGTACGGCCGCAGAGAACTACACGGGCACCATCCTGATAAAGCTTTTCACCTTTCCACGAATCTACAAGTTCTGAAAGACGGTCTCTGGCCGCCTTAATATCAGAAGAGTCAAAAGCATCGGCAATTGTTTCTTCGTCTTCCGGGTATTCAATTTCTACTTCAATGGCGGCCAATGTATCAACAATCAGTTTTTTGATGGAATCAATTTCTTCGTAAAGTGAGCCTGCCAGACGGCCTGCGGCACGGCCACGAGAAGCGTCTGTGTGGGAATCGATAATC
Source organism: Treponema sp. (assembly GCA_018385395.1). Taxonomy (GTDB): domain Bacteria; phylum Spirochaetota; class Spirochaetia; order Treponematales; family Treponemataceae; genus Treponema_D. Next base: position 5,595 of record JAHBAD010000138.1, on the reverse strand, counting down.
TCTTTTACCGCTTCGGCCTTTGTCAGGTCAGTTTTTCCGTTGATATAAGCGCGGAAAGTATACTCGCCCCGTTCTGCCTGACGGAATCCGCTTTTAAGCATAAGAGCCTGAACAGCCGTTACAACTGCCGGACCACCGTGACAGAAAATCTCACACATATCTTCGCCCGTAAAACTTTTTGGTGCACGGTAAACGGCTACCATTACTTCGTCCACAAGAGTATCTTCGTCTTTAATCCAGCCGTAAACAATTGTGTTACCGGCAGCCTCAAGAAGACGCTTTGGCGAAGAAAAAACGCGGGATACTAAAGAGATGCAGTCCTTTCCTGAAACGCGGACAATGCCTAAAGCGGCAGGAGCCAGGGCTGTTGCAATGGAAGAAATAGGTTCTTCGGGTGTGTATTGAGAATTATTCATAGAAAGAATACTATTATAAATAGCATTTTTATGAAAGTTATAGATTTTATCAGAATCATTTCGATTCTTCTCGCCATCGTTGGACTCACCTTTGTTATCCCAATTATCGTTGCTCTGTTTTACGCTGAATATTCCGTAATTCCTTCATTTGCAATTCCAATGGCAGCAGGTATTCTGCTGTTCATGGTTTTCTTTTTTCCTTTCAGAAACAGAAAGATAAATCTTTCAACCCGCTCAACTTTTGTCGTTGTTGCCGGTGCATGGATTTTTGCATCCCTCATGGGAGCCCTGCCACTTTACTATTCAGGTTGCGGTATTTCATGGACAAACGCATTTTTCGAAAGTGTTTCCGGATTCACTACAACCGGCGCTACAGTAATTGATGATGTGGAAGCTTTGCCTAAAGCTGTGAATATGTGGAGATGTATGACTCACTGGCTTGGCGGTATGGGAATTGTTACGCTGACTGTTGCACTTCTTCCACTTCTTGGCGTTGGAGGATTCCAGCTGATTAAGGCAGAAACTACAGGACCTGAAAAAGGAAAGGTTACTGCAAAAATCACTACAACAGCAAAAGCTCTTTGGATCATTTATCTTTCCTTCACCATAGTAGAAGCAATCCTTTTAAAGATTTTTGGAATGGACTGGTTTGATTCTTTTGCTCATGCTTTCAGTACACTTGGAACCGGCGGATTTTCCACAAGAAACGCCAGTATTGCCGCCTTCGATTCGGCTGCCATTGATGTGACAATTACAGTCTTCATGTTCCTGGCCGGAATCAACTTCAGTCTTTTCTATTATCTTTTCACAAGAAAAACAGAAGAAATTACATCAAACTCAGAATTCAAAAGTTATGTCGGATTTTTCATTTTCCTGGTAATTGCAACAGCTCTCTGCCTGCTCCCAAAATATCCGAACTTCTTTACAGCACTGCGCTATTCTTCTTTCCAGATTGCATCCCTTACTTCAACTACTGGTTTCGGAACTTCTGATTTTACTCTGTGGCCTGTTCCAGCCCAGCTTTTCTGTTTCATGGTTTTCTTTGTTGGCGGAAGTTCAGGTTCAACTTCGGGTGGCGTAAAAGTTGTACGATGGGTAATTCTTTTTAAACAGGCCGGAAATGAAATCCGCCGTATGCTTCACCCTCACGGAATTTTCACTGTGCGTCTTAACGGAAAACCCGGTCGCAAAGATGTTGTTTTCAATGTTGCAGCATTCTTCTTTGTTTATCTGCTTCTGGTTGTACTCACAACTTTTATAGGATGTTTCGGAAATCTTGATTTGTGGTCGTCATTTACAGGCGCTCTTTCCATGGTAGGAAACGTTGGACCAGGCTTCGGTCAGCTTGGACCAAGCAACACATACAGTTTCCTTCCATCCTTCCTTAAATGGTGGTATTGTTTCGCCATGCTGGCAGGACGTCTGGAACTGTACACTATGCTGATTTTCTTTGTTCCGGCTTACTGGAAAAAATAAACTGGAATCAAAACTTACTTTCTTTCTGTGCCGCGGGACCAGGAAAGATCGTCCCTTTCAAGAACCTGAATCAAAGGTTCTGTAAGTTCCATTGTGATCGGGAAATTCTCTTTAAGAAGAAGGTGAGTTTCCCCGTCCAGTTCACAGAGAACAGGCTTGTCATAATTCAGAACCACTTTTGTTGCATTAAAGGTTGAAGCCAGATTTGTTTCAACATAAGAACCATCTGTAAACTTTCCGTTCTTTGCAACCATGGTAAGCACATCCAGCTTACGGACAAAAGCTGCATTTTCTTCCACAGGAAAAACCTTCTTTCCACCGCCAAAAGTTCTATGACCTGAAACACCAAAAGTCATCATTTCAAAAGCTGATTCAATTTTTCCAATCAGTTCAGAACCATTGTAAAATTCAGTTACTGCATGCTCAGGTGGAAAAGCTTTGTTATAGTTCAGTGTTGCAAAATCAACCATAAGCTGATAATGATTTCCAGGATGTTTTGCTTTTTCTTCGTTTGTTTTCCAGCAGACAAAAGCATCAAGCCCGATTCCAGCAACATTAAATGCATACCATGGAGCTTTATCTTCAGCATTTCCATAGGCTGCAGGATTTTTCCCCGCTTCCTTAATGCCGTCTTCGGTTACTTCGCCGTTCAAAGAAAACTTTATAGCGCGAGCATTGGCAAAGTGGAGAGGCTGTTCAAGCATATCAAGAGACTCTGCAAAAACATGACCGTCTGTACCGTCGTTTCCTGTTCCAAGCGGAAGACGGAAAACCACGATATTTTCAAAAACAACTTTTCTGTTTTCTTCCGATTCTTGTGCCCACTTTGTAAGACCTGTCTGAACTTCAAGTGAAGTTCCGTCGCCACCGGCAGTAACAATCACTCTGAGAACATTTTTTTCTGATTTTGCTTTTTCAGCAGTTTCTGAAGCGATTTTTACGGCATGCCCGCAGCATTCAGTAAGAATAAGTTCTGATTCACATGATTTTGTTACAGTTGATTTTCCCTCTATTTTATTTAGAGCGGCATCCAGCAGTTTTTTATTTTTTTCTGATTCTTTTTTCTGTGTAAATCCACCTGCATATTTATTTGCAACCACAGTGATTTTTACTTCTTTGTCTGTAAATACAGAATTTACAAAAAATAATTTCGAAATTCCTTCGCAAAGATTTTCAGGTGACAATAATTCTGCCATTTAATTTTTCCTCTGTTTATTTATCGGTAAGAAATCCATCAATAGCAAGTTTTATTGATTCTTTTACCACATCAACATTTTTCTGTCCCAAAACAGCAACTCTGAAAATTGCAGATTCAACAAGACTATAAAGCTGTTCATTCATTGTACGGACGTTTTTATCCTTGAACTCATTATTTTTAATTCCAAGAATAAGAATATGATTCAGTACATGACGGATTCTGATTACACGGTGATTAACACGATCATTTGCACTTTCGCCGGATTTTTCAAGCTGAATAAGATAAATCTGGAGAACGTGAAAAAGTTTGCGGTTTTCCTGAATTGCATCAATAACTACATCCAGAGTTTTTCTTAAAGTGGATTCAGCAGTATTTGAAGAATCATTAAGGATATCTTCAATGGCAAGCTCAACGCCAGTAAGAAGCTGCTTTATACTCCACAGAAAAATTTCATTTTTATTGCGGAAGTAAATGTAAAGGGTTGTTCTGGTAATGCCGCATCGGTCAGCAATTTTCTGGAAAGTTACATCTTCGTATCCTTCATCAATGAATACATCAAGAGACTTTTGCAGAATTTCCTGCTTGCGTTTTTCATGTTCAACAACGATTGCCATTTATTACCTCTTTTCGCTTTTTAGAATTTTTCAGGTCCATTTTCTTTACGGCGTACCGGGCGGGACTGTCTGTCACGGTGCATTGGTTTGTCTCCGCGGAGAGTATGACCGCGTCCTTCGGAACGGGCCGGGCGGTCTTCGCGGCTTTCTCGATTGTCGCTTCGCGAAGGGCGTTCTGTGTGCTTGCTGCTTGTTGCTCTGCCACCGCGTCCTTCGGAACGGGCCTGACGGTCTTCCCGGCTTTCTCGATTATCGCTTCGCGAAGGGCGTTCTGTGTGCTTGCTGCTTGTTGCTCTGTTACCGCGTCCTTCGGAACGGGCCGGGCGGTCTTCACGACCATCACGGTTGTCGCTTCGCGAAGGGCGTTCTGTGTGCTCACCGCCTGTTGCTCTGTTACCACGTCCTTTGGAACGGGTCTGACAGTCTTCACGGCCATCACGGTTGTCGCTTCGCGAAGGGCGTTCTGTGTGCTTGCTGCTTGTTGCTCTGCCACCGCGTCCTTCGGAACGGGCCGGGCGGTCTTCGCCGTCTTTACGTGCAGTTTCACCGCTTTTAAATTCGTAAAACTTTGTATCAAGATTTCCGGCTTTTAACGCCTTAATCACATTTGCTTTATATTCAAAACATTCTTCAAAATACTCTGCAGCAGTTACAATTCCAATATCCCAGCCGGGGAAAGCTTTTATCAGTCCGCCCATATTTTTATAAAGCTGGCGGGTCTGATCTTCATCAAGAAGGCGTTCACCATAAGGCGGGTTACAGATAAGAAGTCCGTTTTCGTATGGAGCTGCCAGGTCTGCATAATCTGATTGAATGAAATCAGGACGAGGAACATGAAAACTTTTATCTACCATGTGGAGCGCACGTCCTGCCATAACGCAGGCGTATTCGGCATTTTTCTTGGCACGGTTTACAGCTGCAGGATCAATGTCACTTCCTGTAACACGAACTTCAACATCTGTGCGGATAAGTTCAGCTTCTGCACGTTTAAGTTCTTGGGCACGGCGGGCATTAAAAATGGGAAGATTTTCAAGTGCGAAACGGCGGCCGAAGCCCGGAGCAATATTGAAAGCATAAAGAGTAGCTTCAATGGCAATGGTTCCGGAACCGCAGAAAGGATCGTGAAGCGGAGTCTTGCGTCTCCACATCATTTCCTGAAGAAGAATTGCGGCGGTTGTTTCGCGGAGAGGAGCAATACCACCATCAGTTCTGTAACCGCGTTTATGAAGCGGAAGACCTGACAGATCAAGAAGAACCAGGGCTTTGTCTTCGTCCATATAAACCCGGACATCAACCTGATCGCCTGTTTCAGGCATTGATCTCATGTGCCATACATCACCAAGTTTTGAATAGATGGCTTTCTGAATCATCCCTTGAATGGAATGTTCTGAATTAAGTTTGCTTTTATAAACACGAACTTTATCAATTACAACTCGGGAATCTTTTTTCAAAAAATCCTGCCAGGCTACGGCATAACAGCCGTCATAAAGTTCATCAAAATTCGAAGCATTGTATTCTGCCATCTGCAGGTAAACGCGGTCAGCAGTGCGGAAACAAAGATTTGAACGAAAAAGGGCGTCGTCATCGCCGTAAAAAGTAACACGACCAGGACGATTCCCAGCCAGTTTGTATCCCAGGTGTTTGATTTCGTTTCCCAGGATTTTCTCTGCACCAACAGCGCACAATGCTACCAATATATTCATGGAGCTATTGTAACATTGTGACAGAAAAAGTAAAAGTGTAAGGAATTTTTATATGTAGGATTAAATCAAATAACTTTGTTTATATACGTTTAATGAATTACTCCCAGTCACAAAAATGGGTGTGTCAGGACGCTAGTTTGGGGACCCGCCCCCAAGCCCCTGGTAAGGTAGCTGCTTTGCAGCGATCG
>JAHBAD010000126.1 GCA_018385395.1 Treponema sp. | reverse complement strand
ATATAAAACTATATTTAATCCGATATTTTTTAATAAGGAAGTAAATATGAAAAAGACATTATTTGCATTTGCTGCAGCAGCTCTTCTGCTTTCATCATGCAGCGGAAAAAAATCAGAAAAGAAATCAATTGCAGTTTTTGTGCCTGGAATTATGGCTGACAGTCCTATTTACGCAAAACTTGCCGAAGGAGCTCAGGCTGCAGTTGAAGAATTCAACAGTGGAAAAGAAGACTCTGAAAAAGCTGAAATCTATATTATGGAAGCCGGTACAAACCAGGCAGAATGGGGGCCAAAGGTTCTTTCTCTGGCAGCAACACAGAAATATGATGTTATCATTTCATCAAATCCTTCTCTTCCTGATCTTGTAAAGCCGGTTTCTGCACAGTTCCCTAAGCAGAAGTTCATTCTTCTTGATGCCGAAATGGAAGGAAACCAGAATGTTTTTACTGTAGCTTATGAACAGACTGAAGAAGCTTACCTTACAGGTTACATTGCAGGCCTTATGTCAAAAAATCACAAGGTTGCTCTTGTGTCAGCTCAGGATTATCCAGCCATGAACAATATTCTTTACCCGAATTTTGAAAGAGGGGCAAAGGATGCATTTGAAGGTACAACCTGTGATTACCGTGTTGTTGGTAACTGGTACGATGCTTCAAAAGGTATGGAAATTTCTGAAAGTCTGATTAAGACAGGTGTTGATGTAATTCTTCCAATCTGTGGCGGCGCTTCTCAGGGCGTTATTGCATCCGCTGTAAACAACGGAACTTATATTGCATGGTTTGATTCAAACGGATTTTCAAAGGCACCTGGAACAATTATTTCAAGCGCTATGGTTGTTCAGGATAAAATGACTTATGAAGTTACAATGAAATATCTTAATGATTCAGTAAACTGGGGTGCAGCTGAAAAAGCAGGACTTAAAGAAGGTTACATTGAGTTTATTGAAGATGATCCTCTTTACATTCAGACAGTTCCTGAAACAGTACGTGCTAAAATGAACGCACTTGTAAAAGAACTTCAGACAAAATAAACTTGCTTCATGAACGTAAAACTTTCCGGTATTGAACTGACATATTCATATAAAAAGGTTCTTCGAGGAGTTGATGTGGAATTTTCGGAAGGAAAGATCCACGCACTTCTTGGCGAAAACGGAGCCGGAAAGTCTTCGCTTATGAAAATACTGACAGGCTTTACCCGTCCAACTTCGGGGCATATTTTTCTTGATGAAAAAGAAGTGGTTTTTAAAAAGCCTGCCCAATCTCTTGAGCAGGGCATAGCCTGTGTTTATCAGCGGCCATATTTAAGTGACAGTCTTTCTGTAAAAGAAAATCTTCGGGTTGGTGTGAAATGCCGGAGTTGGAAAGAAAGTCTTCAAAATAATCCTGCATACAAATTTATAGAAGAAATCCCCCTTAATTCAAAAGTCCGTGACCTTTCAGGTGATAAACGTTTTTTTGTTGCTTTGGCAGCAGGTCTTTTACGGAATCCTAAGGTCCTGATTCTTGATGAACCCACAGCTCTTCTTGATGATGTTCAAAGCGAAAAGCTTTTTTCTGAACTGAAAATTCTTTCTGCAAAGGGAATGAATATAATTGTCATTACTCATAAACCTGAAGACTTAAAATTCTGTGATGATGTTACCCGGCTTGTTGAAGGTGTTGTTGCAGAGTCAAACGATAAAGCAGAATTGAAAATTGTAAATGGACAATTGAAAGTTGAAAGTTTTATGAAAGCTCAAGAGTCAAAGGAGTTTGAAGCTGAAAGTCTGAATGCTAAAAAATGTTATGACCTTAGAAAAGCCCTTGGAAAAAAAGTTGCAGTCATTCCCACAGACAGGACTTATCTTGCATCAAATCCTGACCTGACAATTACTCAGCTTGTGTGCTCAACTTTTACAGAAAGCTGCAATCCAAAAATTCGGAAAGCTCATACGGAAGAAATAATCAGAAAGGCTGAAATAAATATCCGGCCTGAAGAAAAAGTTTTTAATCTTTCAGGCGGAATGCTTCAGCGTCTTATTCTTGAACGGGAACTTTATTCAAAGCCTGAAGTAATTTATCTTGAAGATCCGTTTCAAGGTCTGGATTCAGTTTCTGTTTCGCGACTTTCTGCCCGTCTTGAAGAATGCCGTAAAAACGGCTGTCGTGTTGTAATGGTAGGGGAGAGTGAATAATGAACGTTTATCTTTTAGGCACAATTCTGAACATGGCAACAATTCTTATGACTGCAGGCTGCGGTTCGTTTCTTAGTGTAAAAGGAGGAAACTTTAATCTTGGCGGCGAAGGTCAGGTTTATACAGGCGGATTTATCGGAGCACTTTCCCTTGTGGCTTTCAGAAATCTTCCTTCTGTAATTGCAGTTCCCTTGTGCTTTTTGATTTCAGGTTGTGCTGCAGCTCTTATGGCTCTGGTTCCGGCCTTCCTTAAACAGTACCGCCGTGTTGATGTTCTTCTTTCTTCGTTCCTGATTTCTGCCGGGGTCATACCGCTTATTGATGCGGGAATTGCAGGTCCTTTCCGCGGCGAAACAAATAATCTTCTTGCCACGGCCTTTATTCCCGAAAAGTTTGTTTTTCCTTCTATATTAAACCCTTCAAGACTGAATGGAACTTTCTTTGTTGCAATTGTTTTCTGTGTCTTCCTTTTTTATGTTATGACAAGAACCCGATTGGGGCAGCAGCTTGAAGTATTTGGAATCAGTCCTGACTTTGCAGTTTATTCAGGTTTTTCTGATTCAAAGCTTACACTGGTTTCTGTTACGGTTTCCGGTTTTCTTCACGGCGCCGCAGGCTTTTTCTGTACTGCAGGAACTTACGCAACCTGTCATTCAGGCTTTTATGCAGGCTTCGGCTGGAATGCACTTTCTGTTGCCCTTATATCCCAGTCTAATCCCCTTTTCATAATTCCTTCTTCAGTTATTCTTGCGGGCCTTACAACCGGAGCAAGCCAGTTCTCTATGATGCATAACTTCGGTTTTGATATGGGCGCAATGCTTCAGGGGGTAATTCTTTTCTTCATAGTTTTCAGCCCAAGTGTTATTCGTCTTGTAAGGAGAGGAAAATAAAATGTCTGATATTCTTTTTTCTTCGGTTCCTTTAATTCTTGCTTCTCTTGGTGCACTTTTTTCTGAATACGCCGGAATTCTTGCAGTGTTCATGGACGGCGTAATAAACTTTTCAGCATTCCTTACATTTGCTCTTTATGCCGGAACTTCGAATATTTTTGTTTCGGTAATTCTTTCTGTTCTTATTTGTGTGCTGATGATTTTTTTGTTTGCCTTGATTACTGAAAAATCAAAAATGAATCCTTTCCTTTCGGCAACTGCAATCAATCTGATTTTTTCAAGCTTTACTTCGCTTCTTTCTTCGATAATATTTCACACACGCGGGGTTCTTACTTCAAAAGCTTTTGTATTCGATTATGAAGAAGTAAAGTGGGTATGGCTTTGTCTTACAGTTTTAATTTCTGTTTTCTCCGTACTGTTTCTCTTTAAGACGCCTCACGGTCTTTACCTCCGCATAACAGGAAGTGACAGCGATGTACTTGATGTAAAGGGCGTTTCGTCTGCACGATGCCGCATTTATGCCTGGATGCTGAGCGCCGGATTTGCCGCTTTGAGCGGGGCAGTTCTTTGTCTCAAAATCAATTCTTTTGTTCCGAATATTTCTGCCGGTCGCGGCTGGATTGCCCTTGCTGCAGTGTTTATAGGACAGAAAAAAATCTGGCGTGTTGTAGTTGCCGTAATTATCTTCTGCGCTGCCGATTATTTTGGAATCACGCTTCAAGCTGTCCTTCCTGGAGCCGCTTTGAATGCACTTCCATATTTTGTGGCTCTTCTTCTTATTTCAATTCCTCGTTATAATTCCCATTATGGCAGTAGTAAATGACAGAAAAGGCGCAGTAAAGAAACTTAAATGTCTTGCTTATAATTCAAAATCAGATACAGTTCAGTTCAGGGAAAAAATTGAGAAAACTTTTTATACTCCCATTCTTCCTAACGGAGTGGAATTTGCAGAGACCATTTACGGTGGAATTCCATGTGATGTTCTGAGTCCTGAAATTTACGCTTCAAACCGTGTTGTACTTTACGTTCACGGCGGATCTTTTGTTGGCGGAAGCCGTGCTTCTTACCGCTGTTTCTGTTCGTCACTTGCTTCAAAGGCATGTGCCCGTGTTGTTATTCCTGAAATTCGTTTAGCTCCGGCTTCACCGTATCCGGCATGTCTTGAAGATATTCAATCTGTTTTCCGTGCTCTTTATACTGAAGAGCAGGTTACTTCTTCTTTGGGAAATGATAAGGACAGTCCTAATGCAAGTCCTGAAATAATTATTGCGGCTGATGGTTCTGGAGCCTCTGTTGCTCTGGCACTTTTATTTAATCTTCGTGAAAGATACCGACAGTGCATCAGTCGAGTAGTGCTTTTTTCTCCATGGTTAAACCTTGCGTCTGATTCGCCTTTGCTTTCTGCAAAGAAACTTAGTGACGATATTATTTCAAGTGATGTTTTAAGAAAGTCAGCTTCAGTATATACATACGAAAGCAATACGCTTTCACCTCTGGTTTCTCCTCTTCTTGCTCAGGATGAACAACTTATGAATTTCCCGCCTGTATTTATTCAGATGGGAGATACAGAAATTCTAAAAGAGGATGCTTTGAAATTTGCTGACCGCCTTGTAGCCCTTGGAAATGAAGCTCAGGTTGATCTGTGGCCGAATATGATGTTTATGTTTCAGATGGCAGACGACTATCTTCCTGATTCACATCTTGCAATGGATCGTATAGGAAAAATCCTTACAGGAAACGACAGTGGTAAAGATAAAGTAAAGGTGGAAAATAAACCTCGTCTGGAACAGTCACTTCACGCTGACGCATAAGACAAATTACAGGAATTAATATGATTGAACTTTTATCTCCGGCTGGAAATGTTGAAAAACTTTCTTATGCCTATGCTTACGGTGCAGATGCCGCTTACATCGGTTTGAAAAAATTCTCTCTTCGCGTTAAGGCCGATAACTTTTATGATGACGAATATAAAAAGGTTATTGAGCTGAAAAAAAAGTATCCGGATAAAAAACTTCATTGTGCGCTGAATATTTCTTTCCATAACAAAGATATTGAAAATCTGAAAGAAAATATCGATTATTTCAAACAGTATCCGATTGATGCGTTTATTGTTCAGGATATTGGAGTTGTTCCGCTTCTTCAGAAAGAATTTCCAAATGCCCAGCTTCATGTTTCAACACAGGCTTCCTGCATAAATTATGAAGCCGTAAAAATGTACAGGAATATGGGCTTTTCTCGTGTTGTTCTTGGTCGCGAAGCAAGCCTTAAAGAAATCCGTGAAATTAAAGATGCCGTTCCGGACATGGAACTTGAAGCTTTCTGTCACGGAGCTATGTGTATTGCCTATGCAGGTCGCTGCCTTATGAGCGCATACCTTACAGGCCGTTCGGCACAGGCAGGGCTTTGTTCTCATACCTGCCGCTGGGAATACGATCTTCTTTCAAAGCCTGAAGGCGCCAAAGAACTTGCCGAAAGCGGTAGACTTTTCCTTCGTGAGCATGAACGTCCTGAAGAACTTTTCCCTGTTTTTGAAGGCGAAGATTTTACGGCAATCCTTTCTTCAAAAGATATCCGTATGATTGAACATCTTAAGGATATGAAGGATGCAGGCCTTGATTCTTTAAAAATCGAAGGACGCATGAAATCTGTTTATTATGTTGCACTTGTAACCCGTGCATACAGAAAGGCTCTTGATGCCCTTGAAGGAAAAATTACTCCTGAAGAAGCGGGTCCGTTTATAGATGAACTTGAAAATGTTGCTCACCGTGAAAGCACAACAGGCTTTTATTACAGCCGCGTTGATGCTGATGAAACCTGTATCGGTGCTTCTGACAGTAAGTACGTTCTTACAGCCCAGGTGGGAAATGAACTTAAAGATGAAAAATTTGATGAAGTTTTGAGCCTGGCAGGGGAGACCTACGGAGCTTTTAAAAAAGAACTTGATGAAATGCATCCGCAAGCGAGAGAAGCACGCCTTAAAGATCTTGAAATTCATACATACCGTCGTGTTGTTCCTCTTGAAAAAAAAGAAGGCTGGCGACTTTATGAATGTACGGCTGTAAATAAGTTTTCAACCGATATGGAAATAGAGTTTGTTTCACCTGATTTTGTTTATAAAAAAGCAAAGCCCGGGGAATGGCAGCTTGTGAGTCCTGAAAACGGATGTCTTTTGAACTGGGTTTGCGACAGTCATCCTTGTCTGATTTACACAAATATTGAACTGCCAGAAAGTACTCTTATCCGCGTGGAAGATCCAGAATATAAGCCTGGAATCATCCGTGATAAGGGAAGGTAAAGTTTTTTCGGCAAATTACCGACAATCTAATGAAGTAGATTTTCGGTAAAGGGGAAAATTTGAACTCGGGACAGAAAACAGCTGTCAGCCTCCTTATTAGCGTTGCTCTTTTTGCAGGTTTTGTTTTTTCAGTTTATACATCGGTTTTCAATCAGATTGAGACCCGGTTTTATGAACCTGAATTAATCAACCGCGAACGGACAAAGCTTTCCAAGGTATCTGACTACGCCAATTCATACATACAGAATCTTCTCGACAAAACAGGCTCTTATGCAGCTACGGATGCGGCAAAGAGTTTCCTTTCCCAGACTCCAACTGAAGCCGAAGTAACAGAACGGGTACGCTTAAGTGGGGAACTCTTTGTAGAACTGCCGGCTCTGGACGGAATTCGATTTCTTGATAAAAATGCCCGAAATCTTCATTACAGTTCTTATTCTGCGGATATTTTAAAGCAGCAGGGAACTACAAAGGTTTATAAAAACTACCCTGATATTTCACAGATTCCTGGAGAAAGTGATTATTCGCTGGTTGCCATTGAAGAATCAGATAAAATTCCTGAATATAAACTCACTTTTAACAAAGTGAAAGGTCTTTTGAATTTATCAGTTCCTGTCTACGACAAATTCCAGATTTACCGCGGAAACTTTGTTTTCTATTGTAAAATGACGGATCTGGAAAGAAAGCTTATAAAAGAAGGTTTTGTTTCTTTGGGCGATTCGGTAAGCCTTTTTATAGGTGATGACGGATTAAGTGCCGGTCTTGTTACAGGTCTTCCAAATGTTGGTGCAGGGCTTTTTGAAGTGCCTGTTCTTGAGTCATGGAAAAATAAAACTGAAGGACCTGAGAAAATTCTTCAAGGGGAAAACAACCAGTCATGGTTTTCTCTTTCTGATTATTCAGGAAAATATTTATCTGTTTCAGAAATTTATTCAGGTGACTTTTTCGAACTTCCTGAAACTGCAAGAATTCTGATTCTTGTCTGTGTTTTTATAACTTTATTCTTAATTGTATTCCTCCTGTTCAGTTTTAAAATTGACGATATGGTGATGATTCGTTCACGCATTAAGAAAATTCAGTTTGCATTTATTGCGGAATATCTTGAGAACAAGGAAGCTGTGGACTGGAATCAGGTTTCGCGTCAGATTGAAGGCCGTAAGGAAGATCTTTTCCGTGATGTTAAGAAGAGTCTTGGACGAAAAGGTCGTAAACATGAAAATCAGGTTGATGCCCTTTTAAATAAAAGCTGGGATGAAATACTTTCTGCAATCGGAACACGTCAGAATTACGAAAATCAGATTGCTATGAACCGTGACACTTCTGCAGAATTAAAAAAGATGCTGGAAGAAGTGCTGAATAAGTCGGAAATTAAAGTGAAAACGATTTCGGCTCCTGCATCGGTTCCAGTAAGTGCGGCTCAGGAAGTTGAGCCGCTGGACGAGGTTGAAGAACTTGATGACGCCGAGCTACTTGAAGATGCAGAAGACCTTGGCGAAGTTGAAGCATTGGACGAAGTCGAAGAAGTTGAGTCGTTAGATGAAGCCGAAGAATTGGACGAAGTTGAGCCACTTGAAGATACAGAAGACCTTGGCGAAGCCGAGGCTGTTGAACCTTTAGACAGCGTGGAAGAACTTTCCGAGGAAGAGGAATTCGAAGACGCAGAGGCTTTGGATGATGCCGAAGAGGTTACAGAACTTGGCGATGCTGGAGAGTTAGACGAAGTAGAAGAACTTGGCGAAGCAGAGTCTCTTGAGGAAGTGGAGTCACTTGAAGACGCAGAGGCTTTAGACGAAGTAGAAGAACTTGGTGATGATGAAGAACTTGAGGACTTAG
>JAHBAD010000124.1 GCA_018385395.1 Treponema sp. | reverse complement strand
GTGTTAGACTGAAATAATTAAAAAATCTCCAAAAAATCAAAAAAAACTTTTTGTTATATTTTTGTTTACTTTACTATTAATATAATGTTATACTTCAACTGAGTAAAATATAGTATGGAGGTTTTATGAAATTATTAAAATCATTTATGGGCGTAGTAGCAGCTCTTATGACAATCGGACTTCTGGCTTCTTGTCAAAATGCAGCAAATCCGGACAGGGTTTCTTCTGTTAAGGCAAGTGACCTTAAAGAATCTGGTGCAAAGACTCAGGTTACAAAAGAAGATGCTGAAAAAGTTGTAAAATCTATTATGAAAGAAGAAAGCATTGTTCCAGGTCTTTTCTCAGTTGATGCAAACGTATCTGATTATTCAAAGGCTGGAATCATGATGTCAGTTGCAAGAGCAGCTTCTGGCTCAGGTTCAAAAGAAGCTTTTGCTTCTGTAAATGAAGCTGTAACTCAGTTTAGTAAGGATTTGGTAGCAAGTGGTTCAGCAACTCTTAAAGTAAGTGAATCAGAAAAATTCGATGCAAAGACAAACGTTCCAAATCTTGGTCTTGTCACAGAAGGATCTGCTTCAGTAAACGCTAATGTTACAGTAAAAGACAATTCTTTTGGTTCAAAAGATGCAGTTCAGAAAGGAGATATCTCGGCTCTTAAGGATTCTCTGAAAATTGATTACTCAGTTAATGGATCTGCTTCTGCAGAAGCTTCTGTAAGACTGGATATTGATTCATCCTCACCAATTATGGATGCAAAAACAAATGCTTCTGCAAAAGCTCGGATTAAAAAAGTTGGATTCAAGTTTTCAAAAGATGGAACCGAATTTTCTGGTTCTTATGCAGCAAGTGTTTCTGAAAAATTCGGTATGACTTTCAAAACTTCTGATGATGTAGGTGGAAAGATTTTCTCTACAGTAAAAGTTTCTTCAAAAGGTGATGCAGAATCTCTCAAAGCTGTAGTCGGAACTGCAATGGGAAGTGTGATGACTGGAAATTTCAGCATGAGCGGTGTAGATAAAAAAGCTCTTGAAGAACTCCTTTCTCTGGAAATTGAAGTTAATGTATGTACAGATGACGGTTCTGTTGTATGGAGTAAGAGCTTCGATTCTTTAGATGTTTATGAAACATGGTGTAAAGCTTAATAAACTGGCTGAACAATACTTAATTTAAAATAATTTATTAATGAAAAGGGGCTGTCCCAAAAGAATTAAGCCTCTGTCATTCTGAACCTGATTCAGAATCTTAAGCACTATATATAGTGTGGATGCTGAAATTAATTCAGCATGACAGGACTTATTGGACAGCCCCTTTTCATTTGTTGTATCGAGAATTGAAAACAGGTTACAGGATTTCAGGAAGAATCTGTTCCCAAACTTTAGACATGTATTGGTAACCATTCTGATTCGGGTGAATGCCGTCCTGGCACATTAAAGCCCGGTAGTCTGGGGCTTCCAGAAGTGCTTTTCTCATATCTATCATGAAAATGCCCTTTTTGAAACAGTATTCCATTAAATTTAAATTATAAACCTCGTGGTTTTTCGAAAGTTTATCAATAGGATTTTCTCCAAGGAAAGAGTTCACATTTGATTTTCCGGTTTCATCCAGGGTGCGTGTAATATGATTATACCAGCGGTCGGCGACAAGACTTGGCATTGTCATTACGACTGGGAGTGCACCGTTTGCCTTTACAGTCTGAACCATTTCGGAAAGAATCCGCATGTAATCTGCAAGTGGTGTACGCGGCTTGAGTTCCGGGTTTTTCGGATCTGCTGCAACCTGTGTCCAGTCGTAGTCGCTGTCATTTCCACCCGATTCAATAATCATGATGTCAGCTTTTTCACCTTTTTCAAAGAATTTATTCAGGCGTTTCTGGCTTTTTGTAATGGTACTTCCAAAGACAGAATCATTGAAAAGTTCAAATCCCAGAACCTTCTGGGCCAGTGTAAGGGAGTTTTCCGACAGAATATCAAACAGATGATCTGAATATCCTGTTACAGCACCTTTTAAAATTGAATCTCCGAATACTGCAATCTTTTTTGCCATAACTTAAATAACACCTTTCGTACTTGGAATAGCGCCGTTACGGCGTTCATCAATTTCTGTTGCGGAACGCATTGAACGGGCACAGGCTTTGAAGATGGCTTCTATTTTGTGGTGGTCACTTCTTCCGCGGATTACATCAATATGAAGGTTACAGCCGGCTCCGTTTACAAATCCCTGCCAGAAGTCTTCATTACAGTCAGTCATGAAGCTTGCCTGTTTTCCATCCTGTCCCAAAGAAACAAGAGGAATCCCTGTAAGCTGTGAATTGCAAACCAGGAAAGGGCGTCCGCCAAAATCAACTGAAGCCTGAGCCAGAGTTTCATCCATAGGATAGATGAAGAAGCCAGAACGGAAAATGCCGGCACAGTTTCCAAGGGCTTTTGCAAATGCCATTCCAAGAGTAATGCCTGTATCTTCTATTAAATGGTGCTGGTCTACTTCCAGGTCACCTTTAAGTTCTCCGCTTAAATCAAACATTCCGTGCTTGCAGAATGCCTGAAGCATGTGGTCAAAGAATCCGATAGGATTTTTTACATCACATTTTCCACTTCCATCAAGATTCAAAGTTAGTTTAATTTGAGTTTCTTTTGTGTTTCTTTCAACTGTTGCAATTCTTGCCATTTTTAACTCCGTGTTTTCATTTTATCATTATTCGAACCAGTTTTCCACATGGAGCGGGAACTCGCTGCAGATAGGTTCAAAGTCTTTGACATTGCGTGTAACAAGAACCAGGTTGTTTGCCAGGGCAGTGGCGGCTATCTGGGCATCTTTGTAAGGAACCGGAGTTCCCTTGATTTTCATTTTTGCATCAATGTGAGCCTGTAATGAAGCGCAATGTTCATCATATGGAAGAATCGGGAAAACTGACTGAACATATTCTGTTACAAAAAGATCCAGTTTCTTTTTCCTGCTTCCATCCGGAAGCTTTTCTATACCGTATAACATTTCATACCAAACAGTTGAGCTGATAACTGAAAAATGGGAATAAGCATCCATGCAGATTGTCAGCTTTTCATTCGGTTCGTTTTTTGCCAGTTCATAAACTGTATTTGTGTCCAGTAAATATATCTGTTTTAAAGCCATGGATTTTCCTCCCTGTGTGAATTTACTATTTCGTTATACCGGTCTTCTTCGCATGAGCGAATAAATTCTTCCGCTTCTTCCTGCGTAAGCCCTCCTGTTCGTGCTTTCCATTTCCTTATCTCATCAACAAAGCTTGGTCTGTGCATTTCCTGATATTCGTCATTAAGCTCGTTGAACATTTTAAGACTGATGATTACGGCGGTGGTGGTTCCGTGCTTTGTGATTTCAACAACCTCGCCATTTTCTGCCATGGTTACGTATTCGCTGAACCGGGCCTTAATGTCATAAAGTGGTGCTGTCATTGCTGCCTCCATTTTGTGAGAATATAGTTATTGTGTGACTATATAATATAGTTATATGATAGTCATGTCAAATTTCTTTCTGGGGTTTTTAAGGGGATAAGCAACTTGTTGCGTTCCCCTTAGGAGAGGGGGTAGCGGAAAATGAAAAGGACGGTCATTTCTGACCGTCCTTTTTAGTTGAAGCGAGGGGGAGACTTCCCCCTTTATAAAAAAATCTACAGAACTTTTCTGAGTGCGTATTCAAGAATGTCTGTTGCACCAAGTTCGCGGAGTTTTGGAAGGAGAGTTGGAACTTCGCCTTTTTTTACTGCAATCTTGATTGCGTAGCCGTCGTCACCGTAAAGTGGGGCAACTGTAGGGCTTTTCATGCTTGGGATTGCAGCAACAAGTTTTTCGAAGTTTTTCTTAGAAACGTTCATTTCAAGCATAACCTTGTCGCGGGCTGCAAGAACAGCTTCAAAAAGCATCTTCAGTTCCATGATCTTCTGTTTTTTGGCAGGATCTTTCATGGCTTCTTTTGAAGCATACATGCGTGTAGAAGATGTCATGAGTGTGTCGCAGATCTTAAGGCGGTTTGCTTTAAGTGAAGAACCTGTGGATGTGTTGTCGATAAGAATCTGTGCTTCTGAATCTGGATCGTCGCGAACGAAACCTTCTGAAGTTCCCCATGTGCGGAAAATTGTTCCGTCTACTTTCTTTTCTTTGATCCAGTTTTTTGAAAGGTTCTGGTATTCTGTTGCAATTGTTACAGGCTTTTTAAGAAGTGTGTCGAAATCAACTGTTTCAGGAACGGCTGCAACAATGCGTACAGGATCGAATCCCAGGTCCATGATTTCTACAACTTTGTTCTGAACTCCGTTTTCGTAAACCCAGTCTTTTCCGCTGAAGCCAACGTCAGCTTTGTTCTG
Source organism: Treponema sp. (assembly GCA_018385395.1). Taxonomy (GTDB): domain Bacteria; phylum Spirochaetota; class Spirochaetia; order Treponematales; family Treponemataceae; genus Treponema_D. The sequence continues at coordinate 297 of JAHBAD010000124.1, read as the reverse complement.
AGCAAGAAGTGCACTTGTAATCTGTGGTTTTACAACCTGGAAAGCCAGGTCTTTCTGGTTTGTTGTAGGGAAATATGTTCTGTCAGGAAGATGGATTGTAATACCTACGTCATTTAAAAGTTCATAAACTGATTCGTAGATGCGGCCTTTAGCCAGCAGAATTTTTAACTGGTCCATTTTTTTCTCCTATAAGTTTTACCAATTTTATAATAGTAAAACTAGTATAATAGAAAGAAGAAATGAAAACAATCTTTATAAAATGTAGGATTAAATCAAATAACTTTGTTTATATACGTT
>JAHBAD010000083.1 GCA_018385395.1 Treponema sp. | reverse complement strand
ATTATAAAAAAACTCAAAATAGAAAAAAAGAATCTACTTCTAAAAAAATCCTTCGGTTACAGGTGAAAGATTGACGATTACAACAATCTGAATTATTATTTCTGTTAACGCCAAAAACCTGAAGTTTTCAAGTAAATTTTCACTAAAAAACAACAGGTTATTGAGAGTCAATTAAAACTGTATTTCCTTGTCATACAAGAAATTGTATGGGCAGTGAGAGGATCGAACTCCCGACATTCTGGGTGTAAACCAGACGCTCGTACCAGCTGAGCTAACTGCCCGAAAGTAAAATTATATTATCAGAAAACTAAACTTTCTGTCAATAGCTTATTTTACTTCAAAACGCTTGCTTTTCATAAATTGTTCAAGACTAGACTGCCATGAAGGAATACGAATTTTTAGTGCGGAAATAATTTTTTCCTTTGAAAGAACAGAATATGAAGGTCTTGTAACTTTTGAAGGGAATTCTTCAGAAGTACAAGGCATTACATTACATTCATTTGTAATACGGCCTGTCTTTTTTCCAACACGGTAGATTTCTTTTGCAAATTCATACCAGGTTGTTTCTCCTGCATTTGTAAAGTGATAAATACCAAAAGCCGGTGTACTACCAGAACCAATAAATCCTTTTGCATGGTCAGTTTTATCAATAAGACGGAGAATTGCAGAAGCAAGGTCAACAGCACATGTTGGAGTTCCTCTCTGATCGTTTACTACTTTTATTTCAGGTTTTTCATTCATAAGCTTTGTCATTGTATAAACAAAGTTCTTGCCATCAAAACCGTAAAGCCAGGCTGTACGGATAATGAAATACTGAGTCATTTCTTTACGAATAAGGTCTTCACCTTCTGACTTTGTAAGTCCGTAAACCCCAAGAGGATTTTTTTCACCGTCTTCAGTGTAAGGAGAATTTCCGTTTCCACCAAAAACATAGTCTGTGGAAATATGAATCAGTTTTGCGCCGATTTTTCTTGCAACACGTGCAATGTTACAAGGACCATCTTTATTCAGTTTTGCAGCAAATTCAGGTTCATCTTCCGCTTTATCAACATTTGTATATGCCGAACAGTTGATAATCCATTTAATTTTGCGTTCACTTCTTGGCAAATCTGAAGGAAAATACGATGATGTATCTACAGAAGTTGCAAAGGCTTCAAGGGCTTCCATAGAAGTTATATCAACTTCACGGTCTGTTCCCACAAATGGAAGTTTATTTTCAGAAAGCTGTTTCTGAATTTCACTCCCAAGCATTCCTTTATTTCCAATTAACCAGATCATTTGAATGTTCCTTATTATTTTTCAGCTTGTTCTGCTTCGATACGTTTGCTTTCAGCTTCAAGTTCGTTCAGTTTCTGAACCATTTCAAAACCTTCCTTCATTCCTTTGTCCACAATGAACTGGAATTTAGGAAACTTTCGGATCTGGATTTTCTTTGCAATTACTGACTGCAAAAATCCTGCGGCAGAGTTCAAACCGTCTACACCTTTTGACAACTGCTTGTCGGGCAAAAATGTAGAAACATAAATCTTGGCATAAGAAAGGTCTGAAGTTACTTCCACACGGTTTATGCTCAAGAATGTATTTACGCGGGGGTCTTTTACCTCCCCGCGGAGGATCAGCTGAGAAATTTCGTCTCTAAGCTGATCGTTCAGACGCTGCATTCTGTACTGTCCCATTATACAACGTCTCCTTATTCAGCTTTGTTTGCGGCAGCAGCTTTACGAGCTTTACCTTCAGCCTTTTCTTTTGCTTTTTCTTCAGCTTCAGCCTGAGCAATTGCATCCTGTTCGGCTTTTGCTTTAGCAGCGGCTTCTGCGGCTTTCTTTTCATTTGCTGCGCGGTCATCAACAAGATCATCACCAAGCTTACGTTTGATTTCGATGTATTCAAAGGCTTCAATCTGGTCACCAACCATAATGTCCTGCCAGTTTTCAAGGCCGACACCACATTCATAACCTGTTGAAACTTCTTTTGCATCATCCTTGAAACGTTTGAGGGATGCCAGTTTACCTGTGTATTTAACAACACCGTCGCGGATAAGGTTTACATAGCTTGTACGGCGTACAACCCCTTCTGTAACGTAACAACCTGCAATGGTTCCAACTTTTGGAACTTTGAATGTATTGCGTACTTCCAGCATACCTGTAACCTGTTCCTTTGTGTCCGGACGGAGCATACCTTCCATAGCCTGCTGGATTTCTTCAACGGCTTTATAGATGATGCTGTATTTACGGATTTCAACACCTTCTTTATCGGCAAGAAGTTTTGCATTTGGAGTTGGACGAACGTTGAAACCGATGATAATTGCATTTGAATCTGCATTGTCTGCAGAAGCAAGAACAACATCACTTTCGTTAATAGCACCGGCACTTGAATGAATTACGTTCAGGCGGATTTCAGCAGTAGAAAGCTTTTCAAGAGAAATCTTAAGAGCTTCGGCAGACCCCTGAAGGTCAGCTTTAATGATAACTTTAAGTTCCTGGATTTTGCTTTCATCGATTGTGCTGAACATGTTTTCAAGTGTAACTTTCTTAACAGCCTTAGCAGCTTCGAAGCGTTTCAGTTCCTGACGTTTTATAGAAATTGCACGAGCTTCTTTTTCATCTTCTGTTACCTGGAATGGATCTCCAGCCATTGGCATTTCATCAATACCAAGAACTTCAACAGGAGTTGAAGGTCCTGCTTCCTGAATGCGTTTTCCGTGGTCATCAAACATAGCACGAACACGACCACTGAAAATACCTGCAACAAAAGGGTCTCCCTGGTGGAGAGTACCGCGTTCAATAACAACAGATGCAACAACACCGCGCCCCTGGTCAACACGAGACTCAAGGATTTTACCTTCCGCACGACAGCCAAAGTTTGCAGTTAGTTCAAGCATTTCAGCCTGAAGAAGAATTGCATCCAGAAGTTCATCTATACCTTCACGTTTAAGAGCAGAGATTTTTACAAACTGAGTGTCTCCACCCCATTCTTCAGGAACGAGTCCGCGTTCAGAAAGCTGAGTCATAACGCGGTCAACGTTTGCTTCAGGTTTATCAATTTTGTTTACAGCTACGATAATAGGGACTTTTGCAGCTTTAGCGTGGTCAATAGCTTCAAGTGTCTGAGGCATGATACCGTCATCAGCAGCAACAACCAGAACTACAATATCTGTAACCTGGGCACCGCGTGAACGCATAAGTGTAAAAGCTTCGTGACCTGGAGTATCAAGGAATGTGATTTTTCCTTTTTCTGTCTTAACTGAGTAAGCACCGATTTTCTGTGTAATACCACCAGCTTCGCCTGCGGCAACATTAGCATTACGGATAGCATCCAGGGTTTTTGTCTTACCATGGTCAACATGTCCCATAACAGTAACGATTGGTGCACGTGGAAGAAGTTCTGCTCCTTCGTCAGATTCTGACTGGATAACAGTTTCATCGTAAAGACTTACCCGGTGAACTTCACAATTATATTCCGCACAAAGAAGTTCAGCTGTATCAGCATCAATTGACTGGTTGATTGAAACCATCATACCCATAGAGAAGAGTTTTCCGATGATTTCAGAAGCTTTCAGGTTCATTTTCTTTGCAAGATCAGAAACTGAAATTGATTCCATAATATCAATTGATTTTGGTACAACGCTGGCTGGAGTTTCTGCCTTTTTCTTCTGTCCGAAAAGATTATCATCGTACTGTTCTTCGTCTTTGCGGTTATATACCTGTTTCTTGCCTTTAAATGCAGCTTTTTTAGCAGACTGCTGGCGAGACTGGTCAACAGGAAGAGGAGCTGGAGCACCTCCACCCATACGTGGTCTGAAACCACCCTGTCCGCCCTGGAATCCACCCTGACGATTCTGGAAGTTTCCTCCCTGTCCGCCACGGTTGAATCCGCCCTGTCCACCCTGACGGTTCTGGAAGTTTCCTCCCTGTCCGCCACGGTTAAATCCGCCCTGACGCTGGCCATTTCCATCACGGTTAAAGTTTTCACGGTTCTGGTACCCCTGGCGAGCCTGAGCACCTGTAAATCCGCCACCCTGACGGTTTCCGTTATTGTAACCGCCCTGACCACCGTTACGGTTAAAACCACCGTTATTATATCCACCGCGGTTACCGTCTCTGTTATAACCACCATTACGTGGTTTATCAGAAAGGTTTCCGGCTTTTACATTGGGACGACTTGGATTAAGTTCGAAATTTGAGTTACGGTTTACAATGCGACCGTTATTATTTCCGGCATTATTAGAAGCAGCATTACTCTGTGGAGCAGAACTTGCAGGTTTTGGAGCCTGAGCTTGAGCCTGTGGAGCAGCCTGAACCGGAGTTTCTTTCTTTTCTTCTGGTTTAGCTGGGGTTTCAGCTTTTTTTACAACCACTTTTTTAGGAGCTTCTGTCTGAGACTTGCTTTCAACAGCCTCAGATCCTGAAGAAGTCTTCTTACGAACAATTACAACCTTCTTTTTTTCTGCAGGCTGTTCCTGTACAGGTGAAGCATCCTTTGCCTTTTTATGAACTACAACTGCGGGCTTTTTATCTAATTCTTCAGCCATTATTTCTCCTATTCTTCTTCAAACTCAAATTCACAGCCACAATTTGGACACTGTGTCATATCAAGAGTGATCTTTGCACCACATTCAGGACAAACATAACCTTCTTCCTCTCCTTCAGTTTCTTCAGAAGAAGTTTCATCTGTGGCTGGAGCCTGTTCTTCTTCTTCAACAAACTGAACATTGGCTTCAATCAGATCATTAACAGCTTCAAGTTCATCAGCTGAAACACCGTCAATGTGGATTTCATCATTATCAAAGGCTTCAACAAAGCGCTGAATGTCTTCGATACCATTTTCTTTAAGGAGAGCTGCAACTCTCTCATCAATACCAGGAAGATCCTGAATTGTTGCAATTTCATCATAAGATGAATCAAAGAGATTTTCAGCTTTCTGAACTGTTGCAATTTCAGAGAAGTCCATTTCTGCAGCCTGTTCAACTGTCTTAACATCAATATTCCAGTCACAAAGCTTGTTTGCAAGACGTACGTTCTGTCCCTGGCGACCGATTGCCAGAGAGAACTGAGTTTCTTCAACAATTGCCAGTGCCTGACGTTTTTCTGCATCAAGAATTACTACCCGTTCAACCTGGGCAGGGCTGAGAGCATTTTTGATGAACAAAGCAGGATCAGTTTCATAACGGAGAACATCAATTTTTTCTCCAAGAAGTTCACGGATAACTGTCTGAATACGCTGACCTTTAGGACCAACACAAGCTCCAACAGGATCAACTTCTTCACGTGTAGAGTAAACAGCAACCTTTGTGCGGTAACCTGCATCGCGAACGATTTTGCGGATTTCAATTGTTCCATCAGCAATTTCAGGAACTTCTGTCTCAAGAATATTCTGAACAAGTTTAGGATCTGAACGAGAAAGAATAAGCTGAATACCATTTGAAGAAGTTTTAACTTCAGCAATTACAGCCTTAATACGTTCATTTTTTTCGTAGTGTTCAAGTTTTGACTGATATTTTACAGGAAGAACGCCTTCAACTTTTCCACCAAGATCAACATAAATTGTACCGTTGCGTTCGCGCTGGTAGTAACCGATGATTGTCTCACCAACTTTGTCTTTGTATTCACTCATAAGTGATGATTTCAAAGATTCTGTAAGTCCCTGGTGTGCAGTCTGTTTACCTGTAGAAACTGCAGAACGTTCAAATGTTTTAGGATCCAGCTGAATATCAATTTCATCACCTTCTTCTACTTCATCAGAAAGTTCTTTTGCTTCTTCAAGTTCAATTTCAATAACAGGATCATAAACCCCGTCGACAACAGTTTTTCTTGAGAAAATATAAACTTCAGAAAGATCGTCTTCAAAAACTACTACTGCGTTTTCATCTGTTCCGAAAGAACGTTTGTAAGCGGCTTTAAGAGCCTTTTCAATTGTCTGTTTTACTGAATCTTCCGAGCATCCTTTTTCATCCATCAATGCACGGATAGCATCTGCCATCTCTGACATATTTTACCCCTTATAATGCCCTGCTATTTCTGCAGGAACTTTGCTTTGGCTATATTTTCATAAAGAATGGTTACAGAGGAACCATCTTCCTTTTCCAGATTTACCTGCTTTTCATCAGCTGAAGTGATTTTTCCTTCAACCCAGTCTGTAACTGTTTTGTCGTAAACACGAACTTCACGTCCAACAAAAAGCTCAAATTCGGCTGCATTCTTAATATTGTGCTCAATTCCAGGACTTGTAAGTTCCATTGATGTATTGTCTGTTCCGATTAATGCTTCAATTCTTGGAAGAAGAACCATATGAACCTTTGCGCAGTCATTAACACTGATATTGCCTGCAGGGTCAGCTGCAGAAATCACAGCACCGATTTTTGTTACTTCCTTGCCGGGAATGACTTTAAGTTCAACAAGCTTGAACCCCATGCCTTCCACAACAGGGCTACATTCAGAATAGTATTTAATTGATTTGAATGATGTGTATTCCACGAAAATCCTTGTACAAAAACTGAAAATTCAATAAAAAAGACCCGTGGGTTCACGAGTCTTTTGTAATAAAAACTAGCAATGTACAATGAAATATTATAGAAAAAAACAAACAATGTCAATAATACTTGAAAATAATGTGGTTCGCTAATCTTAAAAAAAAATGCTCCCGTCGTTTTTATGAAGTTACTGGCAACGCTAGCTAGCGTCGCTCCATGTGAAGCGCGGATAGGAAACTATCGAGCCGCGCTTCAAATGCTGCCCGAACTTCACAAACTCCTCGCGCATTTTTTTTATATTTAATGGCGTCCCATTTTTCAAATTCTAATTGACTTTCTTTTTCTATAATATTTATTTTTTTATCAAATCTGCAGCAGCGGCAGCATTTACGCCAACGAACTGTTCACGGGTCTGAAGATTTTTAAGGGTAAAACAACCTTTTTCAATATCTTCTGCGTTCATAAGAACTCCCCATTTTACAGCTTTTGCTTCAGTAACCTTGTACTGCTGGTTCATTTTCTTTGGTTCAGGGAAAACTTCAACAGAAATTCCAAGAGCACGAAGTTCTGCGGCCACTTTGTGGTATGCAACAACATCGTCACCGTTCTGATTGAAGATTTCAACGTCCAGGTAAGAACCTTTCTTTTCAAGCTTTCCAAGCATTTCAAGACCGGCAATAAGACGGTCAAGACCGATTGATCCACCAACGCCTGAAACCTTTTCCTTCATATAAAGGCCTGTAAGGTTATCGTAGCGTCCGCCGGAACATACAGAACCGATTTTTACTTCATCCCCATTATCATCAAAAAGAGTTGTTTCAAAAACGATACCGGTATAGTAATCAAGGCCGCGCATAATCAAAGGATCAAATTCAAATGAAGATTCAATACCAGAAACCTGCATCATTTTGTATATTTCACGGAGACGGTCACAGTAAACAGAAGCACCTTCTCCAGCAAGCTTTTCGTTACGGTCAATAAGGTCAAGGAAAGAAGCATCAGCTGAACTTCCGATAAATTCGTAAGTTTTTGATACAGCATCCTCTCCTACACCACAAGCGGAAAAAAGTTCATTCAGTTTTGTTCGGGTTACATCTTCAGGAACTTTCTTAATTGCATCCAACACTGGAAGAATTTCATCAATCTTATCTTCCAATCCTTTGTTTTTAAAGAAAAGATTAATTAATCCACGGTGATTTACTTTAATCACGAACTTTTTCTTTCCGTTTTCAGATTTTCCGACAATTTCATCAAGTGCGGCTTTAAGAACCGAAAGGATTTCAAAGTCACAGGTTGCAGAATCACTTCCAACAGTGTCGATATCACACTGAACGAATTCGCGGTAGCGGCCAGCCTGAGGTTTTTCTCCACGCCATACTTTTGCAATATGATAGCGCTTAAAAGGCATATAAAGTTCAGAAAAATGTTCTGCTGTAAAACGGGCAAAAGGAACAGTCAGATCAAAACGCATGGCTACATCGCGGCCACCGTTATCTTCAAAACGGAACACCTGTTTTTCTGTTTCACCGTTACTTTTGCGTAAAAGGATATCAGTATATTCCAGTACCGGAGTATCAATTGGAACAAAACCGTAAGAACGGTAAACTTTTGTGATTTTTTCGATCAGGCTGCTTCTTGTAATTTCTGATTCCGGAAGAAAATCACGGAATCCTTTTAAAATACGTGGTTGAATGAGATTTTCCATATGACACATAATACCGAATGGAAAGTTTAAAAACAATAAATTGATATTTTAATTTTTCCATAGTTCCATTTTCTCATTTATAAGACTGCTCAATTCATCCGTTACCGAACCTATCCCCATTTTCCGGATACCCGATGTCATTTCAAGCCATGAATTGTCAAAGCTTTCTTCCGGACCAAGAATCATTCGAATAAGACTCTGTTTTACAAACTCATCAATCCGGGACATTTTTTCCTGACTTTCCGAAGAAAGACTATACTGCCAGACCTGACCATAAGGGGAAACGCCAAGAGATTCACTTGAAGGAAATAAATCAGTCCAAAGACTAACGCCGTAAGCCCTCAATGTTTCCCTTTCAGTTTTACAGTAACTCTGACGAATCTTGCTTTCCGTATTCTGAACAATATATTTTCCTTTTGAATCTAAAGCACCTTTTCCGGCCTGTGGGAAAGGATACACCCAGATTCCAATTACACCGTTATAAGCAGGATTACTGATTCCTTTTCGATTCCCCGAAGAATCATATTCGTAAGTAACCCCTTCAACTCCCCAGTTCAAAGTAATCTGAGCTTCTTCTGAACACATATAATCTAAGAATTTAAAAGCCCCTTCCGGATCTTTACAGTCTTTAGAAATGGCAATTCCCCATCCACCGGAAAATCCATAATCTTTCAGAGACTGATCCTTATATTCAGGTCCTTTTGTAACTGGAAGATAAGCAAAAGTCCTTTCTTCATCCTTTTTTTCTATAAGATAATTACGGGAATCCTGAAGTCCCCAAAATGTGTAACTTGTTGCAAGAACATTTCCATTTTTCAGTTTTGCCTGGAACACATCCTCTTTCTGGGTAAAGCTTTCGGTATCAAGAAGCCCTTTATGGTAAATACGGTTAAGCCAGCGATAAAAATACGGCATTTCAGGATCAAGAAATTTGTAGGTGGCTTTCATAGTATTTGGATCAATAAACCACTGGCCGTCATCAGGATGTCCCAGAACATATCCCCCCGGATTCGAAAGGCCCAGTAACCAGTACCAGTCATCACATAAAAGAGAAAAACCTATAGTTTCAAATCCATTTATATACGGATACATAGTTTTATAGGCAATAAGAGCGTTTTCAAGGTCTTCTAATGTATTTATTTTCGGATATCCCAATTCTTTCAAGACAGAATGCTGAAGCTGAATAGTACCACAGACTTCAGTAACACGGTTTTTTATATCAAAAGTACCCATACTGTAAATATGAGGGTTATGGCGGGAATATTTAAGTTTTACAAGCTGATTACCGTAAAGCTTTTTCATATTATCCCCGTATTTTTCTATATAATCATCCAAAGGAATAACTGCACCCGATTCAATAAGCCGCGAAAGATCACTTTTTGCATAAATAAGATCAGGATAAGAATCGTTTGCAGACATTACAGAAAGCTCATCTGCTCCTTTTGAAGGAATAACTTCAAGGAACACCCCGCTTTTTTTTGTAATTTCCTGAGCCGTAATGTCAGTAAAAGGCTGAGGTTTATTCAAATCTACCGAATAAAAAGTAAAAGTTTTTACCGAATAATCCTGTTTCCGCTTATTGTGACAGGCAGTAAGGAGAAAAACTAATAATACTGAAAAAAATAATCTACAAACTCTCATTGTTCCCTGCTTTCTCCTTAAACTCTTTTGGAGTCATACCAGTGGCTTTTTTGAATTTCATAAAGAAATAATCAGTATTTGCATATCCCACAAGTTTCGAAATCTGATAGATTTTTAGGTCTGTGTTCAAAAGTTTATTTTTAGCTTCTTCAATGCGAAGATTATCAAGATAGGTATTAAACTGAACCCCTGTATACTTTCGGAACTTTTTTCCAAGATATGCCGAATTGCAGTTAAAAAGATCTCCTAAAGTTTCAAGTTTAAGATCCTGAGAATAATTTGTTTTAACGTAAGCAATAACCTTAACAATTACAGAATCTGCAGTATTGGTATGGAAACTTTCAATAAGGTTCCTGAATATGTTACAGAAAAAAGAGAAAGCTTCGTCAAAAGATTTTGTATCAAGAATATTCTGCACGATATTAAGATTCTGAAGATCTTCAAGTTCCCGTTCAGGATACTTTGCAGTTATTTTATTGTACATTTCCATAAGGGATGAAATAAGTTTTTGCTTTATATCACCACTTCGAGCTGTTACAACAAAAACATCATTCTTTATATCACTAAAAAGTTTTTCAAGCCCTGCTTTATCATAAGTTTCAACAGAAAAAACAGCACGGGAACAGAAATCGGGTAAGTGAGAATCAAAAAGAGTAAGATTATCTGAGGAAGAAATACACTCTGCTTTATGGCAGGAAATATAAGGTACATCGGAAACAAAAAAGAAATAATTCATGAAAGATAAAGCTTCATTGTATGATGCGACACAACCGGAATATCCTTTTAATTTTTTACCCCGGGAAATAAATGTTCCACCTGGAAAATGTTTTACAAAACGGTCAATGCAGTTTGTAACAGCTTCTTCATTGGCATTTTTTAGAACAAGTGCAATATTGCCGTTTATGTTGATTATTTCTCTTGCAAAAAAAGAAAAATAGTTTTCCAGATTTTTTACAATAAGAGACTTATCCTGAGACGGGAAATATTCCTGGGAACACATAAGAACTGTAAATTCATCATTACATTCAGTTTTTATTTCATTTCCGCCTTTTTCAAGAAGATTCCGGTAAAATTCCCTGTTTTCATATTTTCTGGCATTTTTTGAATCTTCCTGTACTGCACAGTTTTTTAGAATTTCAGTTTTAATGGCATTTACTTTTTCCAACAGTTCATCTTCATCAACAGGCTTTAAAAGATATGCCTTTGCCCCAAGATTCAATGCCTTCTGAGCATATTCAAACTGAGAAAAACCAGAAAGAATAATAAAGGAAGGAGTAACAAGAGACTGATTTTTACAGTATTCATTAACCTGTTCAATAACTTCAATTCCCGTAAGGCCTGGCATTTTTATATCAAGAAGAACAAGATCCGGGGAATAATCTTTTATTGCCTGAACGGCTTCATTTCCGTTTGAAGCTTCAGTACAAACAGTAAACCCCAGGTTTTCCCAATCAACAATCATTTTAAGACCAGTTCTGATAGATTCTTCGTCATCTGCAATCAATAATTTCATCATAGGTTTGATTCCTGTTTTTTTAAGCTTCTACAGAAGGGAAAGAAATCTTAACTTCAGTCCCCTTTCCTTCTTCACTGGTTATTTTAATTCCGTAATTATTTCCATAATAAAGTTTTATTCGGGAATTTACATTCATAAGTCCGATTGAACCTTCATATTCTTCCACAACCTGGTTTCCTAAAGCACAGTTCAGTTCACGAAGTTTCTCTTTTGGAATACCGCATCCGTTATCTTTTACAGATATATGAATCAATCTTGGACCATATTCAGGTTTTTCTTCTGAAATCAGAATATAAATAAAACCACCTGAAACAGTACCTTCAAGACCATGGCTGAAACTGTTTTCAACTAAAGGCTGTATCAAAAGAGGAAGAACCATCAGTTTCTGAACATCACACATTGTTATTATATCATAGGATATTCTTGAACCGAAACGGTAACGCTGAATATTCAGATAATTTTGAATGGCATCAAGTTCTTTGAACAAAGGAACCACTTTACCGCTAACATTCAGATTATAACGGAGTAAAGATGCCAGAAGCTTAAGCATGGTTGAGACTTCTTTTTCTCCAGTTGCAAGGCTTTTCATACGAATTGTTTCAAGGGTATTGAAAAGAAAATGAGGATTAATCTGAGTTGCAAGCATTTTATAGCGTATTTCATTCTGACGGGATGCAATCTGTTCCTGGTCAAGTTTATTTTTATAAACCTGATTAATCAGATTGCTGACTTTTTCACTCATAAGATAAAGACTGTGATAAATCTGTTCAAACTCATCAGTTCCGCCAATAGTTTTTGGAATGGAAAAGTTATTTTCTACAACATTTTGTATCTGGTCACGAACAGTGTGTACACGGGAATTAATATATTTTCCAAAAAGTTTAATTGCTGTAAACGAAAGAAGGATTATTATAAAAATTATTATTAACGTTGGAATCAGAATCTGAACCGTTACCCGGTTTAACTCTTTCATAGGGATAACATATAAAAGTGTAAAATCGGAAATTGCATAAGTCTGAGGGGTAAACTGCCGGGCCATGACCCCCGAACGACTTCCCTTCCAGTAAATGGTTGAAATATCTTCTGGGTTCCTGTTTTTAAGGTAAACAAGTTCATTTCTTAAAGTCTGACTTTCATCATAAGAAAGTTCTTCGTAGGAAGAAAAAATAATCTGGTTTTCGTAGGCAATACAAGCTTCATAAAACTGGTTTTTAAGGGTACGAACAATATGGTCTGGATCCACATTAATAACCAGAACCCCAATAAAAGTGTTATCCTTAAGCTTGTAAATTGAACGGATAAGAGCCAGATGCTGTTCTTTTGTGATTGAATCAGTTTTATACATCCAGAAAATCCGACCTTTTGAGTTCACGGCTTTCTGGTACCAGAATTCGTTTTTAATCTGAGGAGTTGTTTTTATGATGAATGAACTGTCCAGAAGTGTCGGATTATCAGCATAAATACGGAAACTGCTTACTTCACGAAAAGACTGAAGATAATCATTTAAATACCCAAGATTTGCATAAGCAAGATAAGCATCCAGACCGCTTTTGTATTCTGTAAGTATAACATCATGAAGAATACGGTTTACATAAATGCGGTCAGAAAAAGTTTTAACAGATCCCAGCATTTCGTTAAAACTAGCTTCCGCATTAACCAGAGAAGAATGAACATGCTGTATTTCCCACTTTTTTAAGGTAGAATAAAGAATACTGACAAAAATAATGGAAATAATAAGAACCGGAACAAGAAAAATACCTGCATAAAGGCCTGAAAGGCTTTTTCTAATAGGGGTGTTTGTAAAATACTTGTATAATAAATTCTTTTTTCGGCTCATTTGATTGTTTTATTTTACCACGAAATAGACTAAAATCAATTATATGGCAAATGAGCTTCCAGTTTTAACAGTAACCGAAATCAATAATCAGATTAAAGATTTACTCCAGCAGGCATTCAGATCTGTCTGCGTAGAAGGTGAAATTTCAGGAATCACTTTCCAGAGTTCGGGTCATATTTACCTGACACTTAAAGATGAATCCTGCCAGATTTCTGCCTGTATGTGGAGAAGTTCCACAGGAAGCCTTGCTTTCCGCCCGAAAACCGGCGATAAAGTACGCTGTTTCGGCTATATTTCCGCCTATCCACAGCGAGGAAACTACCAGCTCATCATAAACCGGATGGAAATGGCTGGAATCGGTGACGTTCTTGTTATGCTGGAAATGAGAAAGCAGAAGCTTTTACAGGAAGGATTGTTTAATCAGGAACATAAAAAACCCCTTCCTTTTTATCCGAAAACTATCGGGGTTGTGACAAGTCCTACAGGAGCCGCCTTCCGGGACATCTGTCAGACGACCATGAACCGGAATCCTCATACAAAAATCATCCTTTTTCCGTGTCTTGTTCAGGGAGACGGGGCTGCCCAGACTATCTGCCGCATGATTCAAATAGCAAACTTTTACAGAATGTGTGACGTTCTGATTGTAGGACGAGGTGGCGGAAGCCAGGAAGATCTTCTGCCGTTCAGCGAAGAAAATGTAGTACGGGAAGTTTATAATTCGGAAATCCCGGTAATCAGTGCCGTAGGACATGAAATAGACTGGAGTTTATGTGATTTTGCAGCCGACCGCCGCGCTGCAACTCCGACTCAGGCTGCAGAGATTGCAGTGCCTGTTTACGGAGAAATGATGCAGAGAATCAACTGGTACAAAAACGACTTATATAACACAATTTCGAAAGATGTACACAATAAAATACTGATGGTACGGAGTTTCAAGCCTGAAAATCTTGAAATGCAGTTTCGAAACATAGAACAGCCGTATTTAATGCGTTTTGATACTGCAAAACGGGAGCTCCTTGAAAACCTTGAAGAAAAAATAAAAGACTTACGCATGCGTATCGCTCAGGATGTAACGGTTCTGGAAAACGCAAGCCCGGCTACAATCTTAAACCGCGGATATTCTATGGTCCGTGACAAACTGACTGGGGCTGTAATACGTGACGCTGCCGTAGTAGTTCCGGGGATGGAGATTGAAATTACACCGGCCAGAGGAAGCTTCACTGCCGTAACCACTGACCACTGACCACTGACCTAACAGGAGTAGAAAATGAATAACTTTGAAGAAAAATTAAATCGCCTTGAAGAACTTTCAAATGATATAAAAAGAAGTGATATTTCACTGGAAGACGCACTTCGTGACTTTGAAGAAGGAATCAAACTTGCAAAAGGACTTGAAACAGAACTGAATGCAATTGAAGGCAAAATCCAGATTCTTATGAACGAACCAAATCCTATGGTACAGGAAAATAAGCCGGAACTAACAGACTTTGCACCGACAAACACACAGACTGGAACAGCTGGTGCTCCACAGGCAGGCCTCCGCCAGGATTCACTTTTTTAATCAGGATCAGAATAAATGAGTGCCACAAAACCAGTTAGAAAACTCAATGCAGAAACAGCCCGTAAAATTGCAGCTGGAGAAGTAATCGACAGACCCAATGCCATTGTCCGCGAACTTATGGACAACGCCGTAGACTCCGGGGCAAATTCTATCACCGTAGAAGTAAACGGTGGCGGCGTTGAAAAAATCCGCATTGTAGATAACGGGTCTGGCATGACAAAAGAAGACCTTGAAACCTGTGCTCATCCTCACTGTACAAGTAAAATCGAAAAAGATGTGGACCTTCTGAATCTGACAACTTTAGGTTTCCGTGGCGAAGCCCTTGCTTCCATAGCTGCCGTAAGCCGTCTTTCCATAATCAGTGCGGGCTGGAAAATGCGTGCATCAATAACAGAAGACCATATAATTGAACCATTTGCAGAAACTAACGGTACAATTGTTCAGAGCGAAGGATTATTCGAAAACTTCCCTGCCCGCCGCCAGTTCTTAAAACGCCCTGCAAGCGAAGGACTCCTTTGTAAAAACACATTTATAGAAAAAGTTCTTCCGCGCCCGGATATCAGCTTCCGCCTTATTATGGACGGAACAACAAAGCTTGACCTTCCGCGGGGCGTTTCACTTACAGAACGTTTTGTACGTGCCATGGGATTTCGCGAAAGCGAAAATCTTTTTTATGAAATCAGTTCCCATGATTCAGACGGTAAATGGACAGTAAAAATCATTTTGGGTGAACCCGGTGTAAACCGTTCAAACAAAAAAGACATTTATATCTTTGTAAACGGAAGAAAAATTCAGGAATATTCCCTTGTTCAGGCTGTTGAATACGGCGGGCAAGGTTTTTTCCCAAACGGAACATTCCCTGTTGCTGCAGTTTTTGTAGAAATGGATCCGTCACAGGTAGATTTCAATATCCATCCTGCAAAAAAAGAAGCCCGTTTCAGCGATATTTCAAGTCTTCACCATGGAATCAGTACCTGCGTAAGAAACTTTTATAAATCGCACACAATCCAGGGCCTTGCTTCTAATGCACTTTCAGTATCTGGAACTGAAAACAAAGACCCGGTCGCCAAACAGAAAGAATTATTCGAAAAGCTTTTTGAAAAAACTGAATCGGACGCATCACTTTCCCAAGGAGTTTCGGACGCACAAATTTCTCATGGGTATGGAATCTCCCAATTTTCTCACGAAACTTCCGATTCTTCACTTTCTCACGTAGCGGCCGGTTCCAAGACTTCAGGCGGAGTTTACCGGGAAGCTTACAAAATCCCAACCCATGAACCTGCTCCAGAAAACACAAGCCTCACTTCTAAACTCAGCATTGAAGACAGTAAGCCCTCTGCTACAAAAACTGATGTAAAAAGTAAGCTTGATTTTTTCACATCAAAAATTCCTACAGGCTCATTTGGAACCACAAAAACAAATATCAAACCAGCGGAACAAAAATCTTCCCTTGCAGATGCAGCCCTTGAAGAACCTCCTTTTGATGACACATTCCGCTTTCTTGGATGCACACTTGGAACATTTCTTGTGGCTGAAAAAAACGGAAGCCTTTTTATAATTGACCAGCACGCCGCACACGAACGCATTCTTTTCAACAGAATAATGAAAGAAAAGCCGAACAAAATTTCGCTGATTATTCCATACATTCTTGAAACCGAAGATGAAGATGAAAATAAATATCTTGAATCAATAAAGAATGAAATGAGTGACTGCGGATTCGAAATTGAAAAATCCGGAAAAAACACCTGGGAAGTTCACACAACTCCAGACCGCTGGAAAGGAACTGAAAAAGACCTTCGCGACTCAATTCTTTCAAAGAAACTTGAACCTTCAGAAATTATCCGAAGCATTGCCGCAATGACAGCCTGCCGTGCCGCCGTAATGGACGGTCACGTTCTTGATGATATTACAGCTTCCCGCCTTGCAAGAGATGCTTTGAACCTGGAAGACCCGCACTGCCCTCACGGCCGCCCGGTATACACCGAACTTTCCCGGGAAAAGCTCTTCATGCTTGTGAAAAGGACGTAAAATTCTACTTTATAAGCATACAGTCGCCGTAAGAAAAGAAGCGGTAACGGTTCTCGACGGCCTGTTTGTAAGCACTAAGGATGTTTTCACGGCCTGCGAAAGCTGAAACCAGCATGATAAGCGTACTTTCTGGAGTATGGAAATTCGTAAACATCTGATCAACTGTTTTAAACTTATAACCCGGATACATGAAAATATGTGTAGAAGAAGTTCCGGCATTTACAGTGCCGTCTTCGTTTGAAGCCGATTCCAGAGTGCGGACGGATGTTGTTCCAACGGCAAGAATCTTCCGGCCGTCTTTTTTAGCCTGATTGATTTTATCGGCAACAGACTGAGGTACTGTGTAAGCTTCTTCGTGCATCTTATGATTTTCGATATTATCTTCGCGGACAGGAAGGAAGGTTCCTAGTCCTACGTGAAGAGTAACAAAATCCCGTTCAATGCCTTTTGCAGAAAGGCGGGAAAGCATTTCATCTGTAAAATGTAGGCCGGCGGTTGGACAGGCAGCACTTCCTGTTTCTTTCGCGTAAACATTCTGATAACGTTCTGAATCTGAATCTGTGTCTTCGCGTTTGATATATGGCGGAAGCGGAATGTGTCCGTTATGTTCAAACCATTCTTCTGTAATTACAAAATCAAACTGAATGGCGCGGAATTCGGTACCGGCGTTTCCAGGAACATCCACGATTGTGCCGATTGTCCCGTCAGGAAACTTATAGCGCATGCCTGGCTTCTGCTTCTTTGCATTGAAGACCATTGTGTTCCATGTGCGGCATTCTTTGTCGGTAGAATTCAGGAACATAAATTCAACTTCACGACCTGTAGTCTCTTTTATGCCGTAGCAGCGGGCACGACGAACGCGGGAGTTATTGAAAATCATGAGAGTGCCGTCGTCAATTAAATCAGGCAGATCATCCATCATGTGATGTTCAACAAGGCCCGAACTGCGTCCAAGCATCATAAGTTTATCCTGCCCCCGCACCCCGCTGGGATGCTGTGCAATAAGTTCTTCAGGCAAATCAAAATAAAAATCAGAAGTAAGCATAACAAAGAGTATAATGAAAATACAGGCGTTATGAAACATAACAGGAGAATGTCATACTGATTCGATTATCATACCGATTCGATTTTGCTAACGTAAATTTTATTTGCTATGAAAAAATAGTTGTTGAACTTAAAGCCGTAACTCCGCTGGTAAAAGCCCATACCTTTCAAGTATTGAACTACTTAAAAGTGCTAACCTAAACATCGGTTATCTAATTAATTTCGGTGAAAACTCACAAAAATGGAAAAAGAATTACAAACTTTAAAGAATCGGCGTTAGTCGATTCGAATCAGTGTGACCTATAATCGGTATGATAACTCCTTGTTATTCTCTTAAAACGCCTAGGAGTCTGACCATCTTTCCAAGACACTTAACAAAGAAATAGAAATATTGTAAAATTCCAATATGGAAAACTTAGTACAAGTAGATAGACAAACGCCGTTTCTGATGCCACAGGATTTAAAAGACTGGCTGCCAGA
>JAHBAD010000072.1 GCA_018385395.1 Treponema sp. | reverse complement strand
GTATTATTAAATCTTATAAGAGGAAATATTTATGGGAAAAACTATTGCTCAGAAGATTTTCGAAAAGCATCTTGTAGACACTCCTTATGAAAACACATATGTTCTGAAACTGGACCGTGTTTTCTGTCATGAAATTACAACTCCAATCGCAATCAATGACCTTATGGAACGGGGTAAAGATAAAGTTTTTGACAACACAAAAATCAAGGCTGTTATCGACCACGTAACACCATCTAAAGACTCTAAAACAGCAACACAGAGTAAAGTACTCCGCGACTGGGCTTGCCGCCAGGGAATCAAAGACTTCTTCGACATCGGAGCCAACGGGGTTTGTCACGCTATCTTCCCTGAAAAAGGATTCGTACGTCCTGGTTTCACTGTAATCATGGGAGACTCACACACTTGTACACACGGAGCTTTTGGTGCATTCGCAGCCGGCGTTGGAACAACAGACCTTGAAGTTGGAATTCTTAAAGGTGTATGTTCATTCCGCGAACCAAAAACTCTGAAGTTCATTCTGAACGGAACTCTTAAACCAGGTGTATACGCAAAAGACGTTATTCTGTTCCTTATTTCACAGATCGGTGTAAACGGTGCTACAAACTGTGTAGTTGAATTCACAGGTCCTGTTATCGACAACTTTGGAATGGAAGAACGCATGACCCTTTGTAACATGGCAGTTGAAGCCGGTGGTACTTCTGGTATCTGTTACCCTGATGCAAAAACTGTTGATTACCTCTGGGAATTCATCAAAGACGAATACAAAACAAAAGAAGACGCTATCGCTGACTACGCTCAGTGGCGTTCTGACGACGATGCAGAATTCGAAAAAGTTTACACATACGACCTTTCAAACCTTGAACCAGTTTGTACACACGGCTATAAACCAGACCAGGTAAAAACAATTAAAGAAATGGAAGGAACAAAAGTTAATCAGGTTTACATCGGTTCATGTACAAACGGACGTATTTCCGACCTGCGCATTGCAGCCCAGGTTCTTAAAGGACACCACCTTGCTGAAGGCGTACGTGGAATCGTTTCCCCTGCTACTCCAAAAATCTTTAAGATGGCTGTTCAGGAAGGAATCATCGACATCTTCATGGATGCAGGTTTCTGTGTAACAAACCCTACTTGTGGTGCTTGTCTTGGTATGAGTAACGGTGTTCTGGCGGAAGGCGAAGTTTGTGCTTCAACAACAAACCGTAACTTCAATGGACGTATGGGTAAAGGCGGAATGGTTCACCTTATGAGTCCTGCATCTGCTGCAGCAACTGCAATTGCAGGTTACATTACAAATTCTGAGTTATATAAATAAAAGATTTTGCCGCAAAGAGCACAAAGAGGCTTCGCCCTTACACAAAGAATGATACTTTGTGATTCTTTGTGTCTTCTATGTGGTCAAAAATTTAAGGAGTCAATTTTATGAAAGAATTCGGTGGAAAAGTTCTGTTCCTGGACAGAAGCGATATCAATACAGACGAAATCATTCCTGCAAAATATCTTACAGAAATAACAAAAACAGCTCTGAAGCCTTACCTGCTTGAAGACCTGAAAATGGATAACTTCAATCCAAAAACAGACATCGCAGGAAAAAAAGTAATCATTACCCGCGAAAACTTCGGATGCGGTTCTTCACGTGAACACGCTCCATGGGCACTGGAAGTAAATGACATCTTCACAGTAATTGCTCCGAACTTTGCACGTATCTTCCGCCAGAACATGTACAACTGCGGTATGATGGCAATAGACATGGCAAAAGAAAACGTAGACGATATGTTCAGAACATTTGCGGACAAAGATACAGACTGTAAAATCGTTATGAACGAAGACGGAACTGCAAAAGTAAAACTTATTGCAGGAAGCCTTTCAAAATCATACGAATTCCGCCTTGACGGATTTGAAAAAGCACTTGTAGAACATGAAGGATGGATCGGCTATACAGAAGCAAAATACTAAACGATTCATGTAAACGATTCAGAATTTCATAATTCACAATGCACAATTCATAATATATAATGAATGTGCAAAAGAATTAAATTCCCGGGAAATTATCTTGAGAGGGCAATTCTCTGCATCAATTTTCCGGGATTTTTTTATGACACGAAAACAACCTAATTTCATTCTGCTTATTCTCATTTCTATTATTCTGCCAGTCCTCTTCACATTTACAATTTTCAACTCGTTCAAACATTTTACAAAAGAACAGGAAATTCCACAGAGACGAAATCACATTCTTGTTATAGGAAAAACGGCAAGCAACTCCTTTTTAAACAATGTTTATAAAGGAGCTGACAGAGTTTCAGAAAGGTACAACGCTGTGGTAGAATTATATGTTCCTTCATCAAAAGCAGAAGACACTTCCCTTCAATCTCTTTTCGATTATGCTACTTTTGTAAACGCAGACGGAATAATAGCTTATATCGATAACGATTCTGATATTGTTGAAATTCCTATAAGCTCAACAAAAAACCAGATTCCTGTTGTAACAGTAGGCTTCTTCAATCAGAATATTCCGCAGATATCTTTTATAGGAAACAATTTTTCTGAATCGGGACGCATACTTGCCAAAACAGCCTTTGAATATTCAACCAATGAATCTGCTCTATACATATTAAATAGTTCCTCAAAATCTCAAGGCTATTCATCCCTCACAAACTCTCTTTCCGTAACCTTGCGCGGTTATCAGATAAATGCCACGTTCCTTGAAGGAAACGCTAAAGAAAATGAAGATTTTCTCATACCTGAACTTTTTAACAAACAGAAACACAACATAATTATCAGTCTGACAGAAGATGATACAATCCGAATCTCACAGCTTTCATCTGATACTCTTTATAACGAAAACAACATAATCATCAGTTTTGGAAATAATGATACAATTTCCACATACCTTGAAAAAGGAATTGTAAATGCAATCATTTCTGTTGACCAGGAAAAAATCGGTACTCTGGCAATGAAAGAATTATTTGATTATAAACGTACAAATTTTGCAAACAACTATGTTTATGCCGGCCTTCAGCTGATCAAAAAGGATAATAAAAAATGAAAAAAATTCTGCTTAAGGAAAAATCCCTCCGCTTCCAGATAATGCTCAGTGTTTCCCTGGTAACCTTCATGATAATCTTAAGTCTTTTTCTATTTATCTCCATGAACCGTACTTCAATCAGAACAATCGGAAATGCATACAACTCCAACACAAACCTGAACACGCTTCTGAAAAATCTGTCCGACCTTGAATACAATATGGAGCATTACAATGAATACAGAACCTATGAAAGTATTGATAATTACTACTCGGCACGAGTCAAAGTTGAAGATTTCCGAAAAAACATGCAAAAACATCCTTCAACAAATCAACTGGCACAAAAAGAATATACCGTAAACAATCTTGTTAAATCTTTTGTTTATTTTTCTGGTGTAGCAGTCGCCGAAAAACGTGCCAATAAAGACAACACTCTGAACTTTGAAAAAAGTATGCGCTGTTACAGACTTCTTCAGAATGCAATCACTGAACTGAACACCCTTCTTATGGAACACAATGCAGAAATTTATCTTGGTAACAGAAGCCGGATTTTACGGCTTACAGAGCTGAGCATCGTTTTTTATGTTTTCTATTTCCTGTGCATTCTTATTTTCCTTTATTTTCTCATTACAAGAATTCTTAAACCCCTTGAAGAAATCTCAATTGTTGCAGAACATGTAGCTGACCGCGATTTTGACATCCCTTTGTTTAACCGGCAAGGTAAAAACGAAATTGCAAAAATCTGTATGGCTTTTGATAAAATGATTATCTCTATTAAGGAATACATCAACACCATCTGGGAAAAAGCCAGAACAGAAAATGAACTTCGCCAGAAAGAAATTGAAATGCAGGCCCTTTATTCAGAAGCACAGCTGAAAGCATTTCAAAGCCAGATAAACCCTCATTTTCTTTTCAACACACTTAACACAGGCGCCCAGCTTGCCATGATGGAAGGTGCAGACAAAACCTGCAGCTTCATTGAACAGACTTCCGATTTTTTCCGTTATAATTTACGGCAGCAAAAAAACACAGCTTCCATAAGCGAAGAACTTGGCATAGTCGATAACTACGTTTATATTATGAAAGTCCGTTTTGGACAAAGACTTGAGTTTATAAAAAACATCCCTGAAAAGGATTATCAGGAACAGCTTCCTGTAATGACTCTTCAGCCACTTGTTGAAAACTGCATTAAACATGGACTTTTAAATACAGATAAGGGAAAAGTAGTACTTTCAGTTGGAGAAAATCCGGCTTACATCCTTATCAGCATAAGCGATAATGGAAGTGGAATGGCAGAAAACACAAGAGAAAACATAATGAAAAGCCGTCCTGGAGATACAATCAGTGTTTCACAAGATGGTGAAAAAAATACTGGAATCGGGCTTATAAATGTTTATTCAAGATTAAGACTTTATTTTCAGCGTGATGACGTTTTTGATATTATGAATAACGATGATGGTATTGGAACAAAGTTCATGGTAAGGATTCCGAAAAATGTATAATGTACTTGCATGTGATGATGAACAGATTGCAATTGACTCCATAAAATTTATTTTTGAAAAAAATTTTCAGGGACAGGTAAACCTCTTTACTGCCCTTTCAGGTTTTGAAGCACTCAATATCGTGAAACAGAATGATATCGACATCATTTTTATGGATATCAACATGCCGGGAATGAACGGACTTGAAACTATAAGCCTTATTACTCAGATGAAACCGGATACCGTAATCATTGTTCTTTCTGCTTTCGACACTTTCCAGTATGCACAGGAAGCTTTAAATCTTGGAGCATTCCGATATATCACAAAACCGGTAAACCGTAACACTGTAATTCAGACGGCCAGAAGTGCCATGAACCAGATTGATTCACGAAACGGTAATCCCGATGAAAATGAAGTAATCCAGAAAAAACTGAATTCAGTTTCGCCTATGGTTGAAAGCGATTTCTTTTATTCCTGTGCTTTCGGTACTGAAAACGAAGACCTTTCACCCTACCTTAAATATTTTGACATAATGGACAGAAATTATGTTTTTACGGCAGTAGAAATTCCTGATTTAACCGAAGAAAACCGCAGAGACATTCATTCCAGTATTCGTCAGATTGCTTCTGAAAATCAGAAATGTATAATGGGTTCTTTTATGAGTAACAGGGTTATTCTCCTTTTTCCTTTTGAAAAGGAATCTTTTTTTACCGAAAAAGTCCATGATATTCTAAGTACAATCCATACTTTGTTCACTATAAAAATCAACAGAAAAATTAAAACAGGAGTTTCTTCTGTATGTTCAAAAGAAATCCAGTTCAAGGAATTCTATAATCAGGCTTTTGTAGCTTTGAATAAATCCTCAGAATCGCAGAGCATTGTTTTTTTTGAAGATATTGTTTCGTCCGTAGATAAATCAGAAACTCTCCAAAACACAACGGAACGTTTTTATAAACGCTTGAAAATCGGTGATATTGAAGGAGTTCAGTTTCTCACAGGAATGTATTTAAAAAGCCTTGAAGAATCCTCTGCTTCTCCGGACAAATGGAAATTTCAGGCAATTGAATTTATCGTTAATACAAAATCCATTGCGAAAGAACTTTATGAAGATTTTGATGATTCATCATTTGAAAACAGTTTTTCAGTTATTTCTGCAGCAACTTCAATAAATGACATTTCCGATTTCATTATGGCAAGAGCAGTTGAAGCCGTAACAGCAATTTCAAAAACTAAAAAAGAAACAGAAAATCCACTGATAACAAAAGTCCGGACTTATATAAATATGCATCTGAGTTCAGATTTTTCTCTGGAAGATGCGGCCCTGTATGCAGGAGTTTCTTCATTTTATCTGAGTAAACTTTTCAAGGAAGAAATGAATGATACATTCGTAAACTACGTTACAGAATTGAAAATGGAAAAAGCGGCTCATCTTCTTAGAGAGACTGATATGTCCATAAAGGAAATTACAAATGCCACCGGTTATAATGACCAGAATTATTTCAGTAAAATATTTAAGAATAAATATGAAATGAGCCCATCCGAATATAGAAAATTTGAAAACGGGAGAGTTTAGAATTATGAGAGCATGCTTATTTAAAGTTTTGATATGTTTAACAGTGATACTGTCAGTTTCGGGCTGCAAAAGAAAATCACAGGCAGGAAATGAAAAAAACTTTTTCCCTGAAAATGAATTTTCAGGTCCTGTACTCGGTTTTTCAATAGATACTCTTGCCCTTGAACGATGGCAGAGAGACCTGGACACATTTATCAGTACGGCGGCAAACCTTGGAGCCGAAGTCATTGTACAGAACTCAGGAAATAACTCTTCTGAACAGAACAAACAGCTTTTATATCTTGCTTCTCAGAATGTAGACTGCGTTGTTGTTCTCCCTCGAGACTCTAAACCTATTAAAGAAGGTCTTGAACGACTTAGAAACCAGAATATTCCTGTAATTTCATATGACCGTCTTATTCTGGATGCTGATGTTTCCCTTTACATGACTATCGATTCTGAAAAAGTTGGGTATCTTATGGGCAGTAAAATGAGAGCAATTACCCCGAAAACCTCATGGGCTCTTATTCTGGGCTCCCCAGATGATTACAATATGGAAATGATTGGTCAGGGATTATGGAACGCTCTTAAGTCATCCGAAATAGTAATCTGCGATACTTTTTATACCCTCGGCTGGAATTACGACCTTTCCCGCCAGCATGCATTTGACCTTATTACAGGCGGAATAATACCTGATGCAATAATCTGTGGAAATGATGCAGTTGCAGAAAGCGTAATCGGGGTTCTGGACAGCCATGTAAAAAAACATATTCCTATATGCGGACAGGATGCTGATATTGTAGCGTGCCAGAACATAGTAAAAGGAAAACAGGACTTTACTATTTACAAACCAATTAACCGTCTTGCAGAACTTACCGCTGAATATGCTGTAAAGCTTGCAAAAGGAGTGTCAGTAGACAGCCTTGTTCCTGAAGACAGCTACATAGACAATCATTTCAAAAAAGTTCCCTGCGTAAAACTGGAACCGGTTGTTGTAGACAAGAATAATATAGATTCTGTAATCATAGATTCAGGTTTCCATACCTACAACG
>JAHBAD010000068.1 GCA_018385395.1 Treponema sp. | reverse complement strand
CGTTGTATTTTTCGGATTTTGTTCGCTATTACGTTTTAAATTTTATTTTTTTTTTTTTTCTTTCATAACCGGGGGGCTGGGGGCCCGGCGCCCCCCAGGAGACGGGGGTGTGGAGGCAACGAAGTGCCGACCAGGGGGGAGACTTCCCCCCTCCACCAGAAAATTACAGAGCTGCTTTCAGAGCTTCGACTTTATCTGTTTTTTCCCAAGGGAATTCAGGACGACCGAAGTGACCATAACTTGCAGTCTTTGAATAAATTGGCTGTTTCAGGTTCAGTGTAGAAACGATTCCTGCAGGACGGCAGTCGAACACTTTGTTTACTGCATCAACGATTTTTGAAACATCTACTTTTTCAGTTCCGAAAGTTTCAACCATAATTGAAACAGGTTTTGCAACACCAATGGCGTAAGCAAGTTCAACTTCGGCACGATCTGCAAGACCTGCGGCAACAATGTTCTTTGCAATGTAACGTGCCATGTAAGCTGCAGAGCGGTCAACTTTTGAAGGATCCTTTCCAGAGAAAGCACCGCCACCATGACGTCCCATTCCGCCGTAAGTGTCAACGATGATTTTACGTCCTGTAAGACCTGAGTCTCCGTCTGGTCCACCGATTACAAAACGGCCTGTCGGATTAATGTGGTATTTTGTGTTTTCATCAAGGAGCCCTGTTGGTTCAAGAACAGGTTTGATTACTTCGTTCATGATTGTGTCTCGAATTGTTTCGTAGTCAACTTCAGGATCGTGCTGATGAGAAACAACTACAGCGTCAATGCGAACAGGTTTATGTCCGTCGTATTCAATTGTTACCTGACTTTTTGCATCAGGACGGAGCCAGCTGATTTTTCCTTCGTGGCGAAGTTCATGTGCTTTAAGAAGCAGCTGGTGTGAATAGTAAACTGTTGCAGGCATAAGTTCTGATGTTTCGTTACATGCAAAACCGAACATCATTCCCTGGTCGCCGGCTCCCTGTTCACCTTTGTTTTCGACTCCTTCGCCCACAACCCCCTGGTTGATGTCAGATGACTGTGCGTGAAGTCTGTTCATAAATTCACAGTGATAACCATCAAGACCTACATCGTCAGAAACGTAACCGATGCGGATTGCAACATTGCGTGCAATTGTTTCTGCTTCAGACATGATTTTGTTTACGTTTGCTTCCTGCTCTTCTTTTGTTCCTGTCTGGAATCCGATTTCACCGCCAACGAGAATAAAGTTTGTTGTAGAGAAAGTTTCACAGGCTACGTGAGCTGCAGGATCAAGCTGCAGGCAACGGTCAAGAATTGCGTCAGAAATCTGATCGCAGAGTTTATCCGGATGACCTTCGCCAACCGATTCAGATGTAAAAAATGTGTGATTTTTGTTTGTGATAGTGCCCATTTTGGACCTCCTGTTTAGCTCTTAAGCTCCCATACGGGCGCTTTTTACCGCCGGCAATTTGGATAAATCAGCGGATAAATAATGTGCATACTTAATATACTGTTTTTACAGCATTTATGGCAAGAATTTTTCTCACGAAAACGTTTTCAAACCCCAAAAATCCAATTTGTCAACAGAATTTTTCCTTATTTTGTTTACTTTATTAAATTTTTTGATTATAATATCTCCATTATCTTTATTTATTAGTGGGATTTTATACATTTATAAGGAGTCCGAATATGGCATTAAGTAAAGTTCTTACAGCAGATGGAAAAGTAGAAGTAACATTCACAGTTTCAGCAGAAGCAGCTCAGGGAGCAAAAACAATCAACATTGCAGGCGATTTCAATAGCTGGAGCAGTACAGATAATTCACTTAAACAGGCAAAAGATGGTTCATTCTCAATTAAACTTGAACTTGAACCAAACAGAGAATATCAGTTCCGTTATCTTCTGGATGGAATCAAGTGGGAAAATGACTGGAAAGCTGACAAATACATTCCAGCCCCTTATTCAAACGCTGATAACTCAGTCGTTGTAACAAACACAGACGGTCTTAAGAAAAAAGCTGCCCGTAAATCAACAAAAAAATAAGAATAGAATTGAAAAGGCGTCACTTAAGTGACGCCTTAATTATTTAACCAAAATATTCGATAATATAAATATGAGCAAAACACGAAAAGAAATTTTAGTTTCACATAAATACAAATTCCTTGCACTCTTTACAAGTATATTCTGTATCACATGCCTGAACCTTTGCGCTGAGGAAGTTTCTACCGCAAGAGCAAAAAGCTACCGGGAAAATATTGTCCGGGAAGTAAAAAAATATGTAGGATGTCCTTATACTTACGGTGCCGCAGGTCCTGATGAATTTGACTGTTCGGGTCTTATTTATTTCGTTGCCCGTGAAGCAAACGGTACCCAACTGCCGCGTACCGCACAAGCCCTTTACAGTAAATCAAGAATAGTACCCGACAAAGAAAAAGAACCGGGAGACCTTTTATTTTTCAGAACTACAACTACAGGTTCCATTTCTCATGTGGGAATCTATATAGGAAACAATCAATTCATTTCAGCATTAAGTGACGGCCCAAACACAGGTGTAATTCTTTCTTCACTTAATGAAGCCTATTGGAAACCACGATACATTGGCTGTGGACAAATTTATAAATCAGGAAAAATGATTGAAGAAGCTCATAATTCTGATTCAGATGTTATTAAAGAAGAACCGGTTTCAATCCCTGTTTTGGACCAGCTTGTTATTGATACAGCAATTACAGGTGACTGGGCCGTACTTAATTCAAATAGTTTCATGCCTAATTTCCGTGGAATTGATTTCCAGGCAAACGCAAGACTCTCTGAAAAAAATCTGCAGCCTGGTTTTGGAATTGGATTCAGATGGAACTATTGGATTGGAGCTTTCCAGATACCTCTTACATTCAGTCTTACGTTAAATGATTATGCACGTGTTTATATGGGACCTGTATTTACTTTTGGAAAATGTATCATTCATGATACCGAAGAAGAAATCTCTGCTTCCATTTTCCCGGGCATTATAGGAGCTTCATTCTCCACTCCAAGCCTGACAAAAGGTGATATTAAATTCCAGTTTGTTCAGGACATTGCCTATTCAGTTTATAACAACATTGATAACTCCGCACTGAACTTTTTCAAATCTATTACTGCCGGAGTTGTAATGTATACAGGTATCCGGGTTTCTTTTCCAGCAAATATTTTCTGATAAAAGGATATAAAAAAACAAGGGGCTGTCCCATACTTTTGGGACAGCCCCTTGTTTTTCAGGTACTCAAACTAAATAATACTTTCAAGAACATCAATTACATCTGAATCATAGAATTCAGGTTTTTCTCTAAGTTTCTGAATAGCAGTTTCCTTGTCATAAATATCACGATAATTACGCTTATTGGTAAGAGAAATATAACTTTCACAAACACGAATAAGGCGTGCAATCTGAGGGATTTCTGTTCCTTTAAGACCTTTAGGGTATCCAGAACCATCCATGTTTTCATGGTGACAAAGTGCAGCATCTTCAAAAATTTGCCAGAACTTTTTAGGAACAAAGTCCAGAAGCTTTTCAGCCATATTTACATGGTTCTTAAGAATTACTCTCTGTTCATCTGTAAGCTCATCGGAAGCTATAATTTCTTCCGGAACAGCCAGGAATCCTGCATCGTAAACCATTGCAGCACAGAAGTACAGCATTGATTCCCCCTGAGGAAGTCCAAGAGCCATAGCAATTTTATAACAAAGTTCAGAAACATTCTTTGAATTGTTTTTGCGGACTGTAGCCTGATCAATTTTTGCGCCAAGATCTTCACACTTTGAAGCAAGAGTTCTGAGCTCTTCCTGTTCTTCAGGAGTTGTTGTTGATTCAGGCAGTGCCGCAGCTTCCCATCTTGAACTTCCTGCAAGACGAAGTTTTGAACCTTCCCCATTATACAGATCTGTTACACCACCAAGCATAAGCCTGTTTGTTTGATTCTGCGAAGCCGCAAGCATGCGGAATGCCTGAACATACTGTTCCTGCTGAATTTCTGCCTGCTTGAATCCTTTACGGGCAACCATGAGAATTACAAGAACAATGAAAAGAATAAGAATAACTATGAGAATTACAATCCATACAATCTTGTTGATGGCACCTCTTGTTTCATTTGAAGATTTTTCAAGGCCGTCTCCAAGAACCTGAAGTCCACTGGAAAGTGTATTCTTCAATTCTTCAGAATTTTCACGCTGAAGACGAAGATTTTCTTCGTTAGCCTTACGTGTTTCCGCATTAGCTTCTTCCTGAAGTCTGCGGGAATCTTCAGCCTGCTGACGCATAATCTGAGTCTGTTCGTTTGCACGGCGGGCTTCTTCTTCACGAGTCTGTTTTTCAATAGCCTTACGTTCCGCTTCGGCTTTCTGATTCTGAATTACTTCAATCTGAGCTACAAGTTTTTTTACAGAACTGCTTGCAACTTTCGGATACTGTTCAAGATTCGAAGTTACATCGATAAAATCAAGTTCATCAAAATCTTTCTTGATTCTTTCCAGTTTTGTTTTATAAACACTCTGAGCATAAATAACTACATTGGTTGCATTATCCTCATTTTTTGTTAGAGCCAGTGCCTGATTAATGTATTTATATGCCCCGTCAACGTCACCGTCTTCATAAGCAGTTTCGGCTTTTTCAAGGAAGCGCCCTGCAAGATCCACTGTAGCAGCTACTGCATTAAAAGCAAAAAAAGCTAAAAGAATGGAAGCAAAGATTTTTTTACATTTACTTAACATTGCGACCTCCTAAAGCAATTACAAAGTTTGTACGGTTTTCAAGACCAGTATTTTTCAGGAAAACTATATCTCTTGCTCCGATAATAAAATCCAGAATTACTTTATCTGTAACTCCAAACGGAATGTTCATAGAAAAATCCACTTTTCCCGCAGCTTTAAGACCTGGTGTCCAAAGATGTGCTGCAAGCCAGTCGACCCCGGCACTAACAGCCATTTTACCTACAGGAATCTCCTGGAACTTGAATCCCAAAAGTGGTGTAATAAATGCATTCTGAATATCCGGATTGAAAAGAGCTGTGTTGGACTCTCCTTTCAAAGAACCTTCAATTGCTACACCTGCCCTTAAGAAGAACTTGTCCATAAACTCACGGAATGCAATTTTTCCTGCAAGGCTTGCATCTACGAAAATAGACTGATCCTGCCCTGAAAGGGGAATTCCTGCCTGAATTCCAAGATCACCACCAATATTAGTTTTCTTAAAAATTGTGTAATAACCAAAATCCAAGGCAATGCCTGCAGCAGCAGCCTTAAGATTATTTTCTTCATTTACAGAACTGTTCATTACAAATCCAGGAACAACTCCAAGACTATAATTCAATCCGTTATAAGTAAGCTGACCACCATCTTTTCCTGTTACATAAACAGTATCTCCAGTACTTGTCGTTACGGCATTATACTGTTTTGCAGCAGTTCCACGCTGTTCTTCCTTAAGGTTTACAAGACGAATCTCTTCAGCCTGTCGTTTTTCTTCTGCCAGACGATCCAGAGT
>JAHBAD010000065.1 GCA_018385395.1 Treponema sp. | reverse complement strand
AGTCTGCAGACCGGCTTGATAGTTTCCTTGCCGGGCTGCAACTTAGCGACGCTAGCTAGCGTTCCAAACGGCCGTGATTGTGACCGGGAGTAAGTTTTTTTAGAGCCCTTAGCAAATCAAATAAAATATGTTTGATTTATATGTAGTTTTTTATAGGAGGCTGATAAGTTTTTTTGCTGTAAGATTATAGGCTTTTTTGCCGTATTCGCTGGCGGCAGAGCCATGGCGGAAAACAGCAGTTATGGCAGCGTCTTTTGCAGTGTAGCCTTGAGCCAGGAGGGAAGTAATCATACCGGCCAGAACGTCTCCGCTTCCACCTTTTGAAAGACTTTGCGCACCATCTTTGAAAATAAAGGTTTCTCCTTTATGAGCAATAAAAGTGTTTGCACCTTTCATTACAAGAACGGTGTCTGGATATTTTTTAGAGAATGCCCGTCCAATTTCAATTCTGTTTTCAAGGGCTGAAGTGGCATCAGTTATTTGTTTTTCTTCTGCGAAATCCGGGAGAACTGATTGTGTCAGAAGGAAAAGTTCTTTTGCATGTGGTGTCAGAACAATTCGGGCCTCCGGCACTTTGTTTAATGTGTTTAAAAGTTCCGGAAGTTCTTTAAAACTGAACATATCGGCATCAATTACGCAAGAAGGATTTTTTGTTTTACAGAACCAGGTTTCGAAAGTGCTGATGATGTTACGGACATTTTCACTTAATGTGTCGCCAAGACCGCTTCCAATCTGAAGTGCTTTGCAGGTTTTGGGAATTGTACCGGAAATCATAAGTTCAGGAGAAATTTTAAATTGTTTCAGGTTCGAAAAAGGGGACTCAAGAATTGTTGTAAGCCCTGAACCAAAGTTCATGGCAGCTTCCGCACTTAAAATTGCAGCACCACTTTTTTCTCCTGCAATCACAACGGAGTGTCCGTAGGTTCCTTTATGACTGCTGGATTCTTTTCTGAAAGGCAGTTTTATGTCCCTTTCTTCAATAATGAAACAGCTGGTTTTTCCTGCGGCTTTATTGAACATTTCCCTCTTAATTCCAAGATCAGAAACAGTAATGTCTCCTGAAACTTGTTTTGCTTTGTCAGAGAGCAAGGCTGTTTTCCAGGTTCCCATTGTTACTGTCATGTGGGCGTTAAAACTGAATCCGCTTGAAATGTCGCATGCGATTCGTAATGCATTTGAATTGTTTGAAGCTTCAAGGATTTTTTTCCAGCATTCTGGGATTTCCCCATGAAAGCCTGTTCCAAAAACGCAGTCACAGATTATTTTTTGTGATTTTGAAGAAAGTGTTTTGATGATTTGATTGTCTGAAAGAAAAGGAATTTTCAGGTTCCGGCACATTTTTGTCTGAATAAGACCTTCTTCAGTTTTGGGAAAATCAGGGCAGTAAATGTAGACCGGAATTTTTCCGTAAAGCATGCGGGCTGTAGCAAAGCCGTCGGCGCCGTTGTTTCCTTTTCCGCAAAGAAAAATTACGCTTTCGAAATCAGATTCGGTTGAATCCCAGACTTCAAGAATTTTTTCTGAAAGAGAACGGGATGCATTTTCCATCATAATGAATGGAGGAAATGAAAATGCTTCTTTTACGGATTTTTCGGCTTCTGCCGGATTTTCAAAAACTGGAATCATGGTTTATTTACGCCGGATGGGAGCGGCTGCGAAGCAGTTCCGGTTTTACCGGAATGAGCGTTAGCGAACCGCGGACAGCCGGATTACGTCCTAAAAAAATAAAATGCCTAAAACACCAACAGGAATAAGGTATGCGGCGAACCAGACAATTTTTCCTTTTTTAATGAGCTTCATAAGACAGGTAAGGGAAATGTAACCTACGGCAAAAGCTGCGGCACAACCAGCAATGACAGGAGCGGCACCGATTACCTCATTTACCTGACCAAGGTCTTTCAGTTCAAGAATAAAAGCGCCAAGAATTGCAGGAATACTGACAATAAAAGAATAGTCGCCTGCAGTTTTGCGGTCCATGCCTGCAAAAAGGGAACCTGCTATTGTTGAACCTGAGCGGGAAATGCCTGGAAGGGTTCCAAGCCCCTGCATAATGCCTACAACAACAGACTGGAAAATGCTTACAGGTTTTGGCGAAATATCTACTGGCTGTGAAGTACTTGCGTTTTTCCTCCGGCGTGGATGTTTTTCTGCCTGGCCTGAAAGAATGAGCAGAATTGATGTACAGATAAAGCCTGCACAAACGGCTTTGAGAGGAATGTCAGAAATCACTTTGCTTGTGAATACACCAAGAGCGCCTGTTATTACAGTTGAAATAATAAGGGCGATGATAGCTTTTCGACCGTATGCATCAGTTCCTGAAATCATGTCATCCGGGTTTGTTACTTCCGGCTGTGGTTTACGGGCAATCCAGCGGCCGAAGATTTTAAGCAGGTTCCAGATTTTTTTTCTGAAATAAAGACAAACTGCTACAAGAGTTGCCAGGTGCAGGAAAACGTCAAAAAGGACAGGCACTTCTTCAAGTCCAAAAAGGGCCTGACAAAGCTTAAGATGTCCTGAAGATGAAATTGGAAGGAATTCTGCAACACCCTGCAGCATTCCTAAAAGAATACCTTGAATAATAGTCATAATTGAAATAATAAATGAAAAGGAGAATAAAAAAAAGGGCTGTCTGCAACAACACAGACAGCCCAAACCCTGATAGCGGAGGGAATTTAACCCTTAACGCTACCAAGAGCAACACCGGAAATAATATACTTTGACAGGAGGAAATATACTATAAACAGTGGCAGTACCGTGAGAGTAAGACCGAGGTAAATTGAACCGAACTCAGTCTTGTAAATATCACCGCGGAGCAGTGAAACCATCATTGGCATTGTGTACAGGTTTGAGTCTGTCAGAATAACCTGAGGCAGGAACAGTTCGTTCCACTTAGAAACGAAACTGAAAATAGCCTGTGTAGCAATTGCCGGTTTCATGATTGGCAGAGCAATGACATTGAATGTGAAGAATTCTTTTGCACCATCAATACGTGCTGATTCAATAATTTCCAAAGACAGGGAAGGAATCATGTACTGGCGCATAAAGAATACCATTGATGGGGCAGCAATGCCTGGGATAATCAATGGAAGGAAGTTGTTTGTAAGTCCAACTTTATAAATCATCTGGTAGAAACCGATAGTAACGATCTGAGAAGGTACCATCATAACTGCCATGATGAATGTAAAGAATGGGCGTCGAAGTTTCCATGAGTAAACAACAAGAGCGTAGGCTGTAAGTGTTGAGAAGTAAACTGAAAGACTAGTTGCTCCAGTTGAAATGATGATTGAGTTTAAGAAACCGCGAACCGGATTGAAGCTTTTTCCTGTCAGAATCTTAAGGTTTGAAATAAGATATTTTGATGGAATAAGCGAAATTGCAGTCTGCTGGATTTCGTATGTAGAGCGTGTTGCGTTGATTACCATCTGAACGAATGGGAACAAACTCAAAATTGTAAGAAAAACACAAACAAAGTAAACAAATACTTTGAAGATAATATTTCCTGCTGTTTTTTTCATTATTTGTTTCCTCCCTTAGCTTCTGCTTTAAGAGCTTTCTGCTGTTTGTTATATTCACGGATACGCTGTCTTTCCATTTTTGCAAATTTTGCTTCGTCTTTATCACGGAGAAGGTAGAAGATAATTGCCGAAAGGATTGCGATAATGATGAACATAAGCATACTTGCAGCAGCAGCGCGGTTGAACATGTAAGAACCTTTGAAGGCCTGGTTGTAAATGAATACACTTGCAGTAAGTGTTGCATTATCAGGACCTGAGTTCTGCATGAGCAGGGATGGAATATCGTACATCTGCAGACCACCGATTAACGAAGTAACCAGAGTGAAGAGCATAATTGTTTTTAAGTTTGGTAAAGTGATTTTGAAGAATTTCTGAACACCGTTTGCACCGTCGATTTCTGCGGCTTCAAAGATTTCCGGGCTGATACCAAGAATACCTGAAGTCAGAACGATCATTGTGTAACCGTACCACATCCAGAACTGGATGAAGGCAACAATAAGGCGTGCAGCAAGTTTTGACTGTGGGAAGTCAAATTTCGGATAACCCATTCTTTCAAGTAAATAGTTTACAGGACTTACAGGGTAAGCGAAGAGGGATGCGAACAGAATAGCAATTGTTGCAGCTGTGATAATGTTCGGCATATAGAATACAACTTTGAAAAATCCTTTTCCTTTGATGTCGTTCTGTTCGTTTGTAAACCATGCGGCGAGAACGAGAGCAAGAGTAATCTGAGGAATAAAGTTGATGATCCACATTAAGAAAGTGTTCTTTACAGCAATCTGGAACGAGCGGTTGTGCAGAATTGTTGAAAAGTTCCTAAATAATGGAGTTGCCAGAGAGAAGTTAGTACTTCCAAGACCTTTCAGGTTTGTGAATCCGATAAATGCTGTGTAAAGAATCGGATACAAAGTACAAATACAAAAGGTAAGAACAAAAGGAATAGAAAAAATGTAGCCGTATTTTGAATAGCTGATTCCTTTGCTTTTAGATTTTTTGTTTTTCATTTTTTCCTGTCTTTTTTTTGGTTTTTTATTAGCAAATAACTTTTTTGTAAAATTTATTGTTTTCGGGTTGCACTGATAAAAAAAGCCGTGCTATGACAGTGCATCATAGCACGGCCGATTTTACGAAACTAAAGTTCCGGAATCATCAATTATTCAACGATGATGTCCAGGTTGTCAGCTACGTTCTGTTTGAAGTCAGCGATTGCCTGTGCTTTTGTTTTGTTTCCAGAAGCATATTCGCGAACCTGATCACGCCAGTACTGGTTGATTGTTTCATCGTACTGTGTAACTGTTTTACCGTTTGCGAATGCGTTAGCTGGAACGAATACGTCGAACATGTTCTGTCCGCCCAGGAATGCCAGTTCACCGTTAGATTTAGCCATAACTGTTCCAGAAGCAACACAGTCTTTTGTTCCTCCAGGACCATTCAGAGTACCGTTAGCCCACATGTACTGAAGACCTGTTTCAGAGTAGTCAAGAGTTATCCATTCGATAATTTTTGCAACTTCTTTCTTCATTTTTGTTTTTTTGTTTGCCAGGAGGTAAGATCCACCCCAGAAGAATCCCATTGGTGATTCACAGATTGCCCAGTCACCGTATGAACCTTCACCTACTTTTGAACCACCACAGTTTGGTGCCAGTGTGTAGTTTACGAGCCAAGCTGGTCCGAAGAATCCAAGAGCTGTTCCTTCTGCTTTCATGTCAGCAAACCAAGCATCCTGCCAGTCGCGTGTATCATTGTGCCAGTCATTGTCTTTGAGCATTTTAGAGTAGTCCATGAATGCTTCACGTTTTGGATCGATGTTGAGTTTTCCGTCTACAATCCAACCTGTATCTGAAGAGTTTTCTACAGCGTGCCAGAGGTCACCGTCACCAGAACAGATTTTGTATCCTTTTGCTTTCAGGTCAGCAGCTGCTTTCCAGAATGCATCCAGGTTTCCTGAACCACCACCAATCTTTTCTTTAATAACTTTTGGATCATCTGTTCCCCAAGTTGCTTTTGCAATTGAGCGGCGGTAGATGAAAGCACCACCAGTTGCCTGGTATCCGAGAGCAACCAGGTCTTTTCCATCACGTGTACCGATATCAACTGTGTACTGAGCGATGTTTGATTCTTTGAGCATCTTGTCTACATCAATACCAAGTGATTTGTAAGAAGCTGCATAGTTTTTAGCATCTCCCTGAGAGTATTTCAGGATGAATGCACCTTCTGCAACGTAAAGGTCTGGAGCGTCTTTCTTTGAACCCAGAGCCTGGTCGAGAGCTGGCTGGTATGCACCGTCAGTTGTAGCGATGATTGTAGATTTCATTTCGAAACCACAATCTGGATGTGTGTCGATGTACTTCTGAACCATATTTGGAACTTCGTCTGTGAATGCCCATACATTCAGAACCTTTTTCTTTGGAGCAGCTGTAAGGCTTCCAAGGAGTACTGCAGCGAATACTGAAGCAGCGATCAATTTTTTCATAATATCCTCCTAACTGGATACTTTTAATATTTTTTTAGTGACTCCTGTCACATAAATAATTCTAAAATGGAATTATTAAATAAACATAGGTAAAAATTCCTATACAAAGTCGAAAAAGTCAGGTTAATCGTTTTAAAATCCAGTATACTAGTATTTATGTATGAATATTACGACAACGTTTTCTTTATGGTAAAAAATCCTTTAATTCAGTAAATTATCTGTATGCGTAGATTTGAAGTAGTTTCTCCCTTTGAGCCAAGCGGCGATCAGGGGCAGGCAATTGAGCGCCTTGCAGAAGGTTTTCTCCGCGGTGATAAATATCAGACTCTGAAAGGTGTTACCGGGTCGGGAAAAACTTTTACCATGGCAAAGATTATTGAAAAGGTTCAGAGACCTACTTTGATTATCAGCCATAACAAGACTCTTTCGGCTCAGCTTTACCGCGAGTTCAAATCATTCTTTCCCAATAACGCGGTTGAATACTTTGTTTCGTATTACGACTACTATCAGCCGGAAGCCTATGTTCCGGCCCGTGACCTATATATAGAAAAAGACTGCGATATTAACCGTGAAATTGATCAGATGCGCCTTAAGGCAACATACAGCCTTATGGAACGCCGGGACGTAATAGTTGTTGCAACTGTTTCCTGCATTTATGGTCTTGGTATGCCTGACCTTTACAAGGACATGAGAATACATGTGGAAAAGGGTGAGCACTGTGATTTCAAGGATATTGCAAACCGCCTGATTTCACTTCAGTATTCACGAAACGACATGGTTCTGGAGCGGGGAACTTTCCGTATTCGCGGGGACGTAATGGAAGTGTTCCCGCCGTACATGGAAACTGACGAAGGCTACCGCATTGAACTGGACTGGGAAGAAATTGTGCGTATCCGCCGTTTTGATGTTTTAAATGGAACAACAACTGAAGAACTGGATGAAACTGTTTTCTATCCGGCAAAGCACTTCGTTGTTCCTCAGGATAAACTGAACGCCGCCTGTGACAGAATCCAGAAGGAACTTGATGAACGGCTTGAAGTACTGCAGGCTCAGAAAAAAGTTCTGGAATATGAACGCCTTAAAACCCGTACAACTTACGATATTGAGATGCTCCGCGAAATGGGAACCTGTCCCGGAATTGAAAATTATTCGGGACCAATTTCTGGCCGCATGACAGGGGAACCTCCGGCAACGCTTCTTCATTATTTTCCGGATGATTTTCTTTGTCTTATTGATGAAGCCCACGTTTCGGTTCCGCAGATCGGCGCTATGTACGAAGGGGACAGAAGCCGTAAAATGAATCTTGTGGATTTCGGATTCCGCCTGCCTTCGGCACTGGATAACCGCCCTCTAAAATTTGACGAGTTCAGTAAAAAGATGAATCAGATTATTTATGTTACTGCAACGCCTCGTAAAGAAGAAATCAAACAGAGTACTCAGGTTGTTGAACAGCTGATCCGCCCTACGGGACTTCTTGATCCTATTGTTGAAGTTCGTCCTTCTGAAGGTCAGATGGAAGACATATATAGGGAAATAAAACTTCGCATCGAAAAGGGTGAACGTTCTCTTGTTCTGACTCTGACAAAAAAGATGGCGGAAGATTTAACTGATTACCTTACAGAGCTGGGCCTTAAAGTAAAATACATCCATTCGGAAATTGATACTTTCGAACGCGTTGAAATTCTTAAAAGTCTCCGTACCGGCGAAGTTGATGTTCTGATCGGAATCAACCTGCTTCGAGAAGGAATCGACCTTCCTGAAGTTTCGTTTATTGCGCTGCTTGACGCAGACAAAATCGGATTCCTCCGTTCTGAAACTTCGCTTATTCAGATAATCGGGCGAGCGGCACGTAACGCAGAAGGTATGGTCGTAATGTATGCTGACCACATGAGTCCTGCAATGGAAGCTGCCATTAAGGAAACAAAGCACCGCCGTGAAGTTCAGGAAGCTTATAACAAGGAACACGGCATTACTCCGCAGACTGTAAAGAAAGCCATCAGTGATATTCTTGAACATCAGGCAAAGGATGCAGAATCGGCTGCTCAGGAAGAAGTTGAAATCCTTAAGAATAAATCGAACCTGTTGAATCCGAAAGACCGCAAGGCTCTTATTGCCCGTCTCAAAAAGGAAATGGCCGCCGCCGCAGATATTATGCAATACGAGTTGGCTGCTAAATACAGGGATCAGATAAAAGAGTTAGAGGCGATGTAACCGCAAGTTCGTTTGCCTATAGGAAATTATTTAAGTCGCCGCACATTGCGCGGCTTGGGCATACGAACTTGCGGCTCAATATAGGGATCAGATAAAAGAGTTAGAGGCTATGTAACCGCAAGTTCGTTTGCCTATAGGAAATTATTTAAGTCGCCGCACATTGCGCGGCTTGGGTATACGAGCTGGCTGCTCAGTATAGAGATGAAATAAGGGCTCTGGAGGCGATGTAACGCCAGCTCGTTTGCCAGACACTTCATAAAAACGACGGGAGTATTTTATGCATACTACGGATTATGTTGTCTCATGATTTGTGACTGTGGGGTAGTTCAGTTTAGGTGAGAAAAATGAAAGACTTTACACTTAGTTTTATTTTACAGAACATTTTTGCAGATACTGCAGTGAATCCAATTAAGATTCTGGTGCTCTTTATTTCCATGACTATTCTTTCTGTGTTTCTGGATGAAATCGGTTTCTTTCGTTTTCTTGCAAATGTGACACTTAAGAAGGCGGGGGCAAGCCAGAAAAAGCTTTTTATACTTTTGTATGTGACAGTTTCTGTTCTTACAGTTTTTACGTCAAATGATATTATCGTTCTCACATTTACACCTTTTATCTGTTACTTTGCAGCAAATGCAAAAATCAAACCGCTTCCTTACCTTGTGACAGTTTTTATTGCTGCAAACACATGGAGTATGGCGCTGATAATCGGGAATCCGACAAATATTTACCTTGCTACAAGCGGCGGAGTAGAGTTTTTAAGTTATGTAAAAATAATGATTCTTCCGACAGCTTCGGCAGGACTTATGAGCCTTCTGGGACTTACATTAATTTTCAGGAAAGATCTTTCAAAACCTATGGAAAGGGTGCAGAGTAAAGCAGGACATATTACAGACCCTGTTCTTCTTGTTATAGGCCTTATTCACCTGACTGTTGCAACAGTAATGCTTGCTGTAAGTTCTTATGTGGGAATTGAAATGTGGATTGTGGCTCTTGGCGCCGTGGTTAGTCTTTTTATTTGCAATCTGGTTGTGGCTGCTGGCCGCCGTCGTGCACCGCGGGAACTTGGCCGCTGCCTTAAGCGTGCACCATGGACTCTGGTTC
This sequence comes from Treponema sp., assembly GCA_018385395.1. Classification (GTDB taxonomy): domain Bacteria; phylum Spirochaetota; class Spirochaetia; order Treponematales; family Treponemataceae; genus Treponema_D. Next base: position 1,846 of record JAHBAD010000065.1, on the reverse strand, counting down.
CATTTTTACTTGGAATGTTTGTTCTGATTTTATTTTTACAATGTCTTGGAGTTCCGGCTTTTATTTCGAAAATTCTTGGAACAAAACAGATCTGTTTCCGTTACGGTATTTCTAGTCTTATTGCCTGTAACATAATGAATAATATTCCTATGAGCGTTCTTTTCAGTTCCATTGTGGACGGACTCAGCATTGCAGAAAAAACTCCGGCTTTGTTCGCAACGATTATCGGCTCGAATCTTGGAGCTTTTCTTACACCATCTGGAGCTCTTGCCGGATTAATGTGGCAGAAGATTTTGAAGGGGCAGGGAATAAAATTCGGTTACTGGGACTTTGTTAAATACGGAGGCGGCATGGGAGTGGTGTCACTCTTAGCCGCCGTTACTGTGTTGAGCTTTGTTGTTTAGTATTAGCCACCGGCGGCAAGTGAGTTTTATGGATAACCTAAAAAATGCTCCTCGAGCATTTTTTAAACGGTTTCCGATAAAACACCGGCCGCGAGCGGTCTTACTCTTTCCAAGGAAAAATAAATGATCTGAATTTACGAGGACCTAATGTTTCTTTGTCTTCGTAAAGGAGTTCTTCCCAAGGAACATTTTTTCGTTCGCGTTTTGTTTTCAGTTCAGGATGGAGTTCCAGATAATCGTATTTGTAGAGACGAAGTCTCAAGGCGTTTACTTTTGCAAGGGTAATTCCGGTTACTGACGGAATAAAGCCGATGAATAAAACAGACAAAAGAATCAGAATCAGATTGTAGAATGCAAATCCAATTGAGAATGCAGTGTTATCCAGCATAAGGATGAGACATTTTTTCAGGCATTTTTTGAAAGGGTTATGCATGATTGAACGAATTGCAACAAACCACTGAAGGGAAATGATTGCAAAGAAATCAAACCATACGAACATACATCCCATAAAAAGATAAAGGTAAGAGCCTTGAGTAAAGTACCAGTGGATTCCGATACAAGAAACAAGAATTAGTGCCGAAACCAGAAGACTGAAAAGAAGAACGTCTTTCAGAACAGACGGCATTTTTTTGAAAATATCAAGAAAGTGAACTCCGCCAAAATTGGCGATTGTAACTGCAAGTTCGCCGAAAGAAAAGGCAAAAAGATTATAGATAAATGTTACAAGGAAAATACCCAGTGCTGTAATAAGCATGGCAACAAGCTGACTCTGGCTTTCAGGTACAATCTGAACAAGAAAACGCCAGGCAAAGAAAACTCCGCTTCCGCAGGCGAAGAAAATAAGGTTTGAAAGTACAAGTGTGAAAAGGTTATCCCAACCATCACAGAAATTCTTTTTAATTAAAAATCCGAACATAGAGTAAAGATAATAAGAAAATGAATTAAAATCAAATGCAAAACAAAGTATTCTTTGCTTCTATTTAATGAAATTCTGTTCAATGCGGCAAAGCAGTTCGAAAAAAGTTTCTTTTTCTTCCCTTGTGAAACCTTTGTAAAAAGTCTTAATCAGTTCTGATGAGATTTCTGCTGTGAGCTTGTTGTATTCGCGGCCTTTTTCAGAAAGGCTGATAAGTTTTGAACGTTTGTCAGTTTCAGAAGATTTTACTTCTACAAGTCCTTTGTTAATGAGTTTCTGGACAAGGACTGTAGTTGTAGATTTGTCCCGGTTTATTTTTTCAGAAAGTTCATTCATTCTCATGGAATCGACAAGGGAAAGCTGGAAAAGAATGTTTCCATGGGACGAGGCAAAGTTTTCAAGGCCTTTTTCTGAAAGCCGCTCCGTAAGGAAATCTGCCGAAAGAGAATGAATATGTGATATTTTTGAAATGCTTTTGTTTATATTCTGATTGCCAGATGAACTCATTATATGGAAAGTTTATCAC
>JAHBAD010000062.1 GCA_018385395.1 Treponema sp. | reverse complement strand
GTATCCAGTGTATGTACGTAAATTATTGAAACCAGACAAATGTAGAATAAGGACATTGAAAAAACAGTAAGAATAAGAGATTCAAATATTTCATGTAGTTTTTTCAAATGAGTTTTAATCATTAAAAACAGGAAAAATAGAATCCATAATGCGGTAAAAATAATGTTTATTGCTATATGGCAGCGATAGATATTGAAAATACTTTTGAAAATTAAAATCCAGAATGTCAGTGAAAGACAAAGTGCAAGTTTTTCAAAAATATTTGTTTTGAAAGGTTTGAATATTTTTAAAAGAATCATTATTTCTGCAAAAAAAACAGCCATTGATGAAATACTCAAAATGTGATGTGAATCAGGAAGACTTATAATAAGAAGCGGGCAGGCAACTCCTGTCATGAAAGGAATACAAAGTGAAAAAGGAATTATTTCAAGAAGTCTGATTTTTTTTATTGCACCGGAAACATAACATGAAATAGCCGCTGCAAGAAGTACTGCAAAAATAACTGAAACAATCATATATAGGATTATAGCATAAAGCTCATTTTTTTCATATAATGGAAGTTATGATTGATAAGTGGGAAATTGTAATTGGATGCGAAATCCATACTCAGCTTTTGACAAAAACAAAGGCCTTCTGTGCCTGTGAAAACCGCTATGGCGGTATGCCTGATACACGCGTTTGTCCTGTATGTCTTGGACTTCCTGGTGCTATGCCTCGGGTTTCAAAAGGCTATGTAGAACTTGGAGCAGTTGCCGGACAGGCTTTGAACTGTAACATTGCACGCTTTACTAAATTTGACCGTAAACATTATTTTTATCCTGACCTTGCAAAAGGATATCAGATTACTCAGTATGACCTTCCTCTTTGTACAGACGGTTATGTTGATCTTCCTTTTATTCATTATCCGAAAGATGAACAGCCTGGAGGAGCAAAATGCCGTGATAAAAATTTCAAAGGCGAAGACTGTATAATCGATAACGCAGGAACAAAATACCGTCGTGTCCGCATTGAACGCATTCACCTTGAAGAGGACGTAGGTAAGTCTCTTCACCTTGCAGGTAATCATTCTTACATTGACTATAACCGTTGTGGTACTCCGCTTATCGAAATTGTTACAAAGCCTGATATGACTTCAGGAGAAGAAGCAGCACTGTTCTTCCAGAACGTTCGCGAAATTCTCCGTTATGTAAAAGTAACAAACGGTAACCTTGAAGAAGGAAACATGCGTTGTGACGCAAACATCAACCTGAACGTTTGGGAAGACGGAAAGCTTTATCACACTCCAATTTCTGAAATCAAGAACCTGAACTCTTTCAGTAAGATTAAGGAAGCTTGTGCTTATGAAGCACAGCGCCAGCTTAAGGAATTCCAGGAAGACCGCCAGGAATTCAATGCAGGTTTTAAAGTAACAATGGGTTGGGATGATGACAAGAAGCAGACTGTTGTACAGCGTACAAAGAACTCTTTCGTAGACTACCGCTTTGTTGTTGAACCTGATATCAAACCATTCACAGTTTCTGAAGAACTTATTAAAGAAGCTGCTTCTAAGGTTGGTGAACTTCCAGAAGCAAAACGCCAGAGATTCAAGAAAGAATTCGGCCTTTCTGATTTTGACGTTGAAACTCTTACTGCAAGCCGTGACCTGGTTCTCTGGTTCGAAGAAGCAGCATCAAAAGCAAAGTCACCTAAACGTGTTGCAAACCTGATGCTTTCTGAACTTCTTGCTGTATTGAACGAAAAGAACGAAACAATTAACGATGTAAAGATTTCACCATCTCATATGACAGAACTTGCAGACGCCCTTGAAGAACAGAAAATTACTTCAAAACAGGGTAAAGAAGTGTTTGCTGAAATGCTTTCTAGCAACAAAATGCCGTCTGTCATCATTAAAGAAAAAGGCATGGAATCTGTTTCAGACGCAGGTGCAATTGAAGCTTTTGTTGACAAGGTAATTTCTGCAAACCCTAAAGCCGTAGAAGACTACAAAGGCGGAAAGACAAACGTCGTAGGCTGGCTTATGGGACAGGTAATGAAAGTTTCTGGTGGAAAAGCAAATCCAAAAGAAGCAACAAAACTTTTGAACGAAAAACTTTCGAAACTTTAATCTATTCACGGGTTGCAGGCGCAGCCGTTGCAATCCACGCAAAAAAATCAGGGCTGTCTTCTGGCAGCCTTTTTTACTTTAAGGAGTACAACTTATGGAAAAGACATTCCCTTTAACAAAAGACCAGCTTTCGAACCTTGTTCGCGATTTTCCGACACCTTTCATCATTTATGATGAAAAAGCTATCCGTGATAACCTTAAAAAATTTACAAAAGCTTTTTCAATTTTCCCGAAATTCCGCGAACATTACGCTGTTAAAGCTTGTCCAAATCCATATATTCTTAAAATCCTTGCAGACGAAGGCTGTGGTGCTGACTGTTCAAGTCTTCCGGAACTTATGCTTTCTGAAATGAGCGGCATTCTTGGTGACCACGTAATCTTTACTTCAAACGAAACTCCAGCTAAGGAATTTCAGGTGGCCTACGAACAGGGAAACATCATCAACCTTGATGACATTACTCATATCGATTTTTTGAAGAATGCTCTTGGCGGAGAATTCCCAAAAACTATCTGTTTCCGCTATAACCCTGGAACAGACAAGCAGGGCTGTAACGGCATTATCGGAAAACCTGAAGAAGCAAAATATGGTCTAACACGTGCACAGATTCTTGAAGCTTATGCAAAATGTAAGGAACTTGGTGTAGAACATTTTGGACTTCACACAATGGTTGCTTCAAATGAATTAAATCCTGATTTCTTTATTGATACTGCAAAACTTGTTTTTGAACTTGCTGCAGAAATCAAGGAAAAAGTAGGAGTAAATATTGAGTTCGTTGACCTTGGTGGTGGAATCGGTATTCCATATAAACCTGGCGACAAAGCCGTTGATTATGACTACGTAGCTCAGGGAATCCGTAAGGAATATGACAGGGTTGTAGTTCCTGCAGGCCTTGACCCAATGGCTATTTACTGGGAATGCGGCCGTCCTATTACAGGACCTTACGGATGGCTCGTTTCTACAGCAGTGCACGAAAAACATATTTACCGTGAATATATCGGGCTCGACTCATGTATGGCAGACTTTATGCGTCCTGGCGTTTATGGAAGCTACCATGAAATTACAGTCTGTGGAAAAGAAAATGCTCCAAAAGATCATGTTTATGATATCGTAGGAAGCCTTTGTGAAAACTCGGATAAGTTTGCAGTTCAGCGTGAACTTCCTGAAATTCAGAAAGGAGATTTTGTAATTCTTCATGACGCCGGTGCACACGGAAGAGCTATGGGATTCAACTATAACTCAAAGCTCCGCTGCGGAGAAATCCTCATGCGTCCTGACGGAACTTTCAAAGAAATCCGCCGCCGCGAAACAATCAATGACCTTTTCGCAACACTGGACCTTGAAGGTGTAAAGAATTTTAAATAATGCACAATTCACAATGCATAATTCATAATATTTGTAGTGAATTGATAATTGATAATGGACAATTTTTGAATCGTACTGTTCTAAGTAAACAGTCTGATGAGAGAAAGCCCATTATAGGGGATATATTATGTTGATTTCAGAAAGAATGCAGGGACTTAATCCTTATGTGCCTGGTGAACAGCCAAAGGACCGTCCGTATATAAAACTTAATGCAAATGAAAATCCTTATCCGCCAAGTAAAAAGGTGATTAAGGCTGTAAATAAGTTCATAAAAAAGAATCCTGAAAAACTTGGGCTTTACCCGGATCCTGATTCAATTGAACTTCATGCAGAAATTGCCGACATGCTTAATAAAACAGGCGGCTGCCTTTGCAGGGCAAAAGTTGACGGGAAAAATGTAACTCCTTCTGCAGAAGATAAAATTCCGTTTACTGTAACAAAAGATATGATTTATACCGGAAACGGAAGTGATGAAGTTCTTTCTTTTGTATTTTACGCTTTCTTTTCGAGCAATAAGAAATTTGTAATGCCTGAACACACTTACAGTTTCTATCCGGTTTATGCAGGTTTCTACAATATTCCAATGGATCGTATCCCTTTGAAAAAAGACTGGTCCCTGGATACAGAAACAATGCTTTCTCATGCTTCTGAAAATGCAGGCGGTATTATTTTTGCAAATCCTAACGCTCCTACAGGCCTTGGACTTACAAGAGCTCAGGTTCGCGAAATGCTTTCCAAAGCAAGCAAAGATGAAATCTTTATTGTAGATGAAGCTTACTGTGATTTTGGCGGCCAGTCTTGTATTCCGCTTCTTGCAGAATTTTCAAACCTTGTAATCGTTCGTACTTTCAGTAAGAGTCTTTGTGGGGCTGGTATGCGTCTTGGATTTATTGTTTCAAATCCAGACCTTATCAATACAGTGACAACTGTAAAGAATTCTGTAAACCATTTCCCCCTTGATGCTGTAGCTCAGGTTTCAGGAAAAGAAGCCTGCCGAGACATCGGTTATTACTGCGACTGTGCAAAACGGGTAGCTGATGCCCGGGACGATTTTTATGATTTCCTTGTAAAGAAAGGTTTCTATGCAATCCCAAGTCAGACTAACTTCATTTTTGCAAAAAAAGAAGGATTGGCCGGCGAAGATATTTACAAAAAAATCAAAGCCGAAGGAATTCTTATCCGTCACTTTAAGACACCTGGAATTGAAGATTTTGTCCGCATAACAGTTGGAACTCCACAGCAGATGGCAAAGCTTAAGGATGCTTTTAATAAACTTTAATCCTTTTTCTTATGGAGATATGATTTTATGAAACTTTTACTTATTTCTGATATTCACGGAAATGCTGATATTCTTGATAAACTTGATGATGAGTTTAAAGCTTGTGACGCAGTTCTTTTTGCAGGGGACTTTGCAGAAGCTTTTAAGAATGAAACTGCAAAACCTGTTTTAGATAAACTTTCCTCAAAACATGAAAATGTTTTTGCAGTTCTTGGAAACTGTGATGAACCGGATTTTATTGACGCAGTTGACGCTGCCGATTTGAACTGTGAACGTTCCATTGTTTATCATGAAGGACTTGCAATCTGCGGTTCAGGCGGAGCTTCGGTTTTTACCGGCAAAACTCCAAACGAAAGAACTGAAGAAGATCTGGTTTCAGATTTTGAAATCTGTAAAGCAGAATCTCTTGAGAATCTTGTTCTTATTTCTCATAATCCGCCAAAAGATACAGTCTGTGATGCTGTTAATGAAAACCTTCATGTAGGAAGCCAGATGCTTAGGGATTTGATTTCTGAAATTAAGCCTTTAGCAGTTCTTACAGGTCATGTTCATGAAGGCTGTGGAATTGATAAAATCGGTGACACTGTTATAGTTAATCCTGGAAGCCTTGGTGAAAAAGGAACTTATGCAGTTATGGATATTTTGAAACAAAAGGATTCATGGGTTGTTTTAAATACAGAACTTAAAGAAGTAAAATAATTTGAAAGTTGTGGCTGTCCCAAAAGTAATGAGTGTAGCGCTCATTGAGCTCGTCGAAATGACTGCTACACTAAATGTGGTGGTTTCGATAAACTCAACCACCGTAATGCAAACTTATTGGGCAGCCTCAGGAGGCATTTAATGAAAAAACTTTTGATTGTTGCAGCTCTTGCAGCTTTTTCATTTTCTCTTTTTGCAGATTCAAATGTATTCAAACATTTGAGTATGGTTTCTTTCAAAAATGCTTCAACTTATACAATAGGAGAAGATGTTCAGACTTATACAGCTGAAAGAACAGTTCTTCCTTTTACAATTAATAAGTACGAAACTACTTACAGCCTCTGGTACCAGACCTGTAAAAAGGCTGAAAAATTAGGTTATGTTTTTTCACATAAAGGAATGCCTGGTTCTGATGGAAAAACTGGTTCTGAACCAAATGAGTTTAACGGAACTATGCCGGTTACAATGATTAACTGGTACGATGCCATTGTATGGTGTAATGCTTTGAGCGAACTTAAAGGATATACTCCTTGTTACACTTATAAAGGAGAAGTTCTTCGTGATTCCAGTGATGCCCGCTGTGACCTTGCTTTCTGTGATTTTTCTTCCGACGGTTACAGACTTCCTTCGGAAGCAGAATGGGAATATGCAAGCCGCCGTACAAAATACGGACTTCAAAGCGGAAACCTTGTAAGCGGCCAGATTGACGCCGACGGAAAAAGCTTTCCTGAATACGATTTTACGCAAGTTTGCTGGGATGCTTTTAACTCTACCGGCGCACGTCCTGTAGGAATTGCCGGCACTTTATTTACACCAGACACTATTCCTGAAAACGGAAGCGGGAATTCAAACGGCGCCGGTCTTTTTGATATGAGCGGAAATGTTCTTGAATACTGCTGGGACTGGTTTTCAGACTACAACAAAAGTTCTTCAAATTACGGTCCTGATTTTGGTGAACAGCGGGTTTGCCGCGGCGGAAGTTTTTCTGAATATACTCCCTTTGTTTACTGCGGTGACCGATATTCTTATGATCCGAACGAAGCTTATAACTTTACAGGCTTCAGAATCTGCAGAACTCTGGTTCAGAAATAAAGCTTTAAATTCTCAATGGAAAAGCCCTTAGTAATCTGTTCAACTTTACTCATAGAAACTTCTCCTCAAAGTCTCCCTTTGGGAGCGGCTTGTATTGCAAGCAGCATAAAATCTGATCCCAGAACAAAAGATAAAGTCCGTGTTATTTTAAGGGATGCTTCAAAAGAGGAAAATCTTTCCATCTCAAAATCAAAAGAAAAATTTCTTGATGGGGAAGTCCCCGGCTTTTTTCTTGCCTCAGTATACGTATGGAACCGGGTTGAGCTTGAAGCTGTTGCTTTGGAAATTAAAAAAGAATATCCATCCTGCATTACAATTTGCGGTGGTCCTGAAGTAACAGCAAATCCTTTCAGTTTTGAAAAAAGTTTTGATTACATTACGACTGGTCCAGGAGAAGATATTGTTCCGGACCTTATATCAAAAATCCTTGAAGGGAAGGCTGACAGTATTTCAAAAATTATAAAAGCCAGTCCTCAAAAAAATGAAACTTTAAATCTTGAATCTCCGTATCTTGACGGCACTCTTGATCCTGCAAAATATGGTGGCGCTTTATGGGAACTTGCAAGAGGCTGTCCTTTTAAATGTTCATACTGTTTTGAATCTAAAGGTGAAAATAAGATTTCTTATTTTCCAATGGAAAGGATTAAGGCTGAACTTGATCTTTTTGCAGAAAAGAAAATCCCGCAGGTTTTTGTTCTTGACCCGACCTACAACGCAGATAAAAAAAGGGCAATGGAAATCTTAAATTTGATTTCAAAAAAGACTCCTGATACTTTTTATTATTTCGAAGCAAGAGCCGAATTCATTGACCGTGAACTTGCAAGGGCTTTTACAAAAATTCCATGTGCTTTGCAGTTTGGACTTCAGAGTGTAGATGAAAATGTACTGCGTCTTGTTCATCGTGGCTTCAATAAGAAAGCTTTTGTAAAGAATGTCGGTATCTTAAATCAGGAAGGAGTGATTTTCGGATTCGATCTTATTTACGGTTTACCGGGAGATACTTTTAAAGGCTTCAAGCAGAGTATGGATTTTGCACTGAATCTTTATCCGAATAATCTTGAAACTTTCTGTCTTTCAGTATTGCCCGGGACTGTTCTTTTTGATGAAGCTGAAAAACTTAATCTTCATTATGAAACTGAAGCACCGTATCATGTTCTTTATACAGATAAGTATTCAAAAGAGGATTTGAAATTAAGTTCTGAATTATCCTTAAGTTGTACACTTTTTTATAACATTGGAAGGGCGGTTCCATGGTTTATTTCTTTTGTAAGATTTTTTAATAATCAGCCACATAAATTTCTTCAAAAATTTATTAAATGGTATGAAAAAGTATACAAAAATAACATTTTAACCTGTAGTTTTTGCTCAGATGCGGATTATTTTGAGGTTCAGAAAATGCAGCTGGCGTTTTTAAATGATCTTTGTCGTGAAAAACACTGTGAAAATGTTTTCAGAGTTCTTGAAGATATAGTTATTTTGAACGGTGCTTTTTCTGTTAACTCTTCCACTGGAAAAAGCCAGAAGGTACAGCTTAAATATCATCCCGATGATCTTCTTTCAGAATATGCTCTGGATCCTATGTTCTTTTTGAAAAACGCAAAACCTTACCGCTGTACCGTTCTTGTCCAGAACGGGGATTACCGCCTTGTAAAAAATTAGAATATTTCCTTTACTTTAGTCATAAACTGGTTACCACGGTCGAACTCATTTTTGAACATACCGAATGAAGTTGCCCCCGGACTGAAAACTACAGGTTGTGTTTTTGTATTACAATCTGCTGTTTTTTCAAGGTTTTCGGCTACTTTGTGTAACATTTCATCAAGGGAGTTGAATGGTCCGTGGTATTTTATACCTGCTTTATCAAGTTCAGGGCGTACTTTGTCTGTTGCAGTTCCGGAAAGAAAATAAATGTCTTTTACGGCGTCTTTGTTTTGTGTCAGGTATTCAGTAAGTTTTGTAAACTCAAGGCCTTTGTCGGTTCCTCCTGTAAGAAGAATTACAGGAGTTTCAAAGCTTTTGCAGGCTGCAACAACGCTGTCTGGAACTGTGGCACAGGTGTCATTGTAGAATTTGTATGTGGTATTTCCAAATGTTTTGTCATGGAAATACTGAAGTCTGTGTTCAACGCCCGAGAAGTCTTTCATGATTTTTTTAATAAGGCTTCCAGGTAAGCCCATAAGATACATGCCAAGGGCTGCGTTTAAAACATTTGTTTTCATGTGGTCACCGGGAACTGAAAGTTCCCCAAGAATAGTTTCCGGTTCGCGCATTCCAGGAAGCAGGACTCGGCCACGGAAGTTTCCGTTTTCGTCTTTTTCCTGCCATACACCGTATGTGCCTTCAGGAAGTTTCTGGTTCCAGTAACGGAGAATTGTAGCTTTACTTTCTTTTGCAAATTCTTCGCCCCAGGTTTTTGAGTTTTCAGGCCCGGTTCCAGGTTCATCTTCTCCAAAATCAAAAAGAGAATAGCAGCCTTTATCCTGATCCGCATAAATCAGTTTTTTGTCATCAACATAAGGTGCCATAGCTCCGTACCAGTTCTGATGGTCAGGAACGATTTTTGTAATGATTGAAATATGAGGTTTCAAAAGCCCGCGGCCGCGAAGGTCACTAAGCTGCCAGGAAGAAAATTCAATTATGACAGGTGTGTCCTGGTTTGTTTTTTCAAGGAAGGTCAGGGGGCTTACTGTAATGTTTCCTCCAAGAAAAGCCTGAAAGCCTGCTGTTTTAAGTCCGTAGTAGAGGGCGCTGACTGTAGAACTTTTTCCTTTGCTTCCGGTAACTGCAATTACAGGTGCTTTTGAGAAGGCAAGGAAGATTGAAAGGTCAGTTTCGATGTTTTTACTTGCAGCAAGGTATTTGTTTCCGTCGTATTTTACACCAGGATTTTTGATTACACAGTTGGCGTTTTTAAAATCTTCAATGCGGTGCTCGCCAAGACGAAAAGTAAGGCGGCTTGTGTCCAGGTCTTTGTCATTCATCAAAGAATCAACTGTAGACTTTAGCTGTTCTTCGGTTTTCATATCAGTTACAAGAACGTTTGCTCCGTGTTTCAGAAAGAATCTTACGCAGGCTTCACCACCGCCGTTTAATCCAAGTCCCATAACAGTAACGTTTTTACCCTGTATATCAGAAAGTGATTTGAAATAGCATCCTTTATTGTATGAATGAGGCATAAGATTCTCCTTTTATTCTGGGATGCTGAAACAAGTTCAGCAGGACGGAAATGTCATCCCGAATCTATTTCGGGAGCTCATAAAAAAAGCCTTCCGAAGAACGGAAGGCTTTGCCGAGAACCGGACTTGAACCGGCACGCCGATTGCTCAGCAAGGGATTTTAAGTCCCTGGTGTCTACCAATTCCACCATCTCGGCTTGTTTTTATACTTTAACTTATTTGGAGATTTTATTCAAGATTCAGTCTTTTGATAGGTGGGCAAAATTCACTTTTCTGCCGATAATATTCATATATATTGTAATAATTTATGGAGAAACCGGATGAAAAAGTTGTCATCAATGGCACAGAAATTACTTGGAGTTCTTGCCCAGAATATTGGAAGAAAAAGCGGATTGAATCAGCTTCTTCCTGAACATGTAATTCTTGCACTTTTTAAAAATAGAAATGGAATCGGTTTCTTATCTTCGGCTGAATTCAATCTGAACCTTGAAACTCTTGAAATGAGTCTTGAAAAATTTATTGCTTTTGAAGAATCTATTGATTTGAATGATGATCTTCCTGAAGGACGTAGAATTCAGAGTATGAAAGAAATTGCAGAAATTGAATCTGATGCTCTTCATAATGATTACATTGGAACAGAACACTTTCTCCTGGCTTGTATTCGTGAAGAAGGAAGTCTTGTTAATCAGTTTTTTAATCGTAATGGAATCCTGATTTCTGATGTTCGTAAAAAAGTTTCGGACATTCAAAAGCAGGGGCTTTCTTCAACTCAAAATCCTATGGACGATTCGGAATCGCTTTTTAATGAAATGCTGGAGACAACTGTTCATTCCGAAAAAGAAAAAGAAATTCTTGAGAAAGTAAAAAAGGAATTTGGCGGCGATATTAAGCGAAAATCAATTCTTGATCAGTTCAGCCGCGACCTTACCCGCATTGCCCGTGACAAATTGACAGATCCTGTTGTAGGACGGGAAAAAGAAATTGCACGGCTTATTCAGGTTCTTTTGCGCCGTACAAAAAATAATCCTGTTTTAATCGGTGAACCTGGTGTTGGTAAAACAGCCGTTGTAGAAGGTCTTGCACAGCACATTGTTGAAGGAAATGTCCCATCCGGACTTTTGAATAAACGGATTCTTTCTCTTGATCTTGCCGCTCTTGTTGCAGGTACGAAATATCGGGGTGAGTTTGAAGACCGCATGAAAAAACTGATGAATGAAATTTCGGAACACCGCGAAGTAATTCTTTTTATTGATGAACTTCATTCAATCGTAGGAGCCGGTGGAAATGATACTCCTATGGATGCATCCAATATTCTGAAACCTGCATTAAGCCGTGGTGAGATTCAGATTGTCGGTGCTACAACTACAAAAGAATATACAAAATATATTGAAAAGGATATGGCTCTTGAACGTCGTTTCCAGGTAATTAAAGTTGATGAAGCAACTGAAGAGGAAGCTGAAATAATCCTTCGTGGAATCCGCGAAAAATATGAAAAATTCCACAATGTAACTTATTCTGATGAAATAATTAAACATATCGTAAAGCTTTCAAAACGTTATATTTCAGACCGTGTTCTTCCTGATAAAGCAATTGATGTTATGGATGAAGCAGGTGTTGCAAAAAAAATCCGGGAAGAAAATAAACCTTCGGAAATCCGCGATATTGAAGAAAGTATTAACAGTCTGATTAATGAAAAAGATCTTCTCATTATGCATCACGATTATGACAGCGCTGCAGCAGTTCGGGATAAGGTTCTGGAATTAAAAAAGCATTTTGATTCAATCTGTTCGAATATTCGTTATTATGGAAACGGTCCTAAAGTAATTACAAAAAATGATGTTGCTGAAATCGTTTCTGAAATGACCGGAATCCCTCTTGAAGACCTTGATGCAGGGGAATCAGAAAAACTTGTTCATATGGAAGATGAACTTCATAAGACAATCATCGGACAGGACGAAGCTGTTAGCATTATTTCAGGTGCCGTTCGAAGAAGCCGTGCAGGATTCAGCTCTGGAAAACATCCTCTTGGAAGTTTTGTATTTCTGGGGCCTACCGGGGTTGGAAAAACAAAAATGGCAAAAACTCTTGCAAAGTTTCTCTTCGGTTCAGAAGATTCTCTTATCCGCATCGATATGTCAGACTACATGGAACGCCACAGCGTGAGCCGTCTTGTGGGAGCTCCTCCGGGATACGTTGGTTACGAAGAAGGCGGGGTACTTACAGAAAAGGTGAGACGTAATCCTTATTCTGTAATTCTCCTTGATGAAATTGAAAAAGCCCATCAGGACATTTTCAATCTTCTTCTTCAGGTTCTGGAAGAAGGTGAACTTACAGATAACCTTGGTCATACTGTAAGTTTTAAGAATACCATTATCATTATGACAAGTAACGCCGGTGCCCGTCAGATTACAACAGAAGGAAGGGCTGGATTTACTCTGGATGAAGGGGTTCTTCCTTATTCTGAAATTAAAGGTTCTGCTGAAAATGAACTTAAAAAATTTCTTTCTCCGGAACTTATTAACCGTATAGATGATATAATTGTATTCAGTCCGCTTACTAAAAAACAGGTTTCTTCAATTCTTGATATTAAAATTAAGGAACTTGAAGATCGTCTTTCAGAACAGAATATTTCAATTCAGTTGACTGAAGAAGCCCGTGAATACCTTGTAGAAAACGGATATGAACCTTCAATGGGTGCAAGACCTCTCCGCCGTATTATTCAAAAAGAGATTGAAGATCCTCTTGCAATTGAAATTTTATCGCAAAACTCCAAAACATGTGGTAAAATTCTTGTAGATATAGTTGATGACAAGCTTACAGTACGCTGTGCTTCTGTCTGTGAAACTGTAAAAGTATCGTACTAAATATTTGATCAGCGAGGTGAATATATGAAAATTTTGATGGTTACTTCTGAGACCGTTCCTTTTGCAAAGACCGGCGGACTTGCAGATGCTGTTTCCGCTCTTGCTATTTCTATGAAAAAGATGGGACACGATGTTCGAATCGTTCTTCCTCGTTATTACAAAATTGACCGTTCAAAGCTTACAAAGCTTGAAGGACCAATGGGAGTTGCTGCAGGGCAGGTAGAAGCCTGGTGTGCAGTCTATGAATCAAAACTTCCTGGAACAGAAGTTCCTGTTTATTTTATTGATCATGAAGAAGCTTTCGGTCGCGACGGTATTTACGGAACAAAAACTGAAACAGATTTCCATGATAATCCTTACCGTTCGGCACTTTTGTGTCATGGTGCATTTCAGCTTTGCCGTAAGCTTGGCTGGTATCCTGATATTATGCACGCACATGACTGGTTTGCAGGTCTTGTTCCAGTTCTTTTGAAATGTGTATGTCGTAACGGATATTTTGCACATACTTCAAGTGTCCTTACAATTCATAACCTTGGTTACCAGGGAGTCTATGGAAAGGATCAGTTCCCGGCTCTTGGTCTTGACTGGAATCTTTATTATGGTGCAGGTCTTGAACATAATGGAGCAATCAACCTGCTTCAGGCTGGTATTTCCTGTGCTGATATGATTACAACTGTTTCTCCAACTTATGCAAATGAAATGCAGAGTGTTGAAGGTGGATTCGGACTGGATGGTCTTCTTCGCGTTCGTACCGATGTAGTTCGCGGAATTGTAAATGGTTGTGACCTTGAAACCTGGAACCCTAAAATTGACAAACTTCTTCCTGCAAATTTCAGTGATAAAGATCTTACTGGAAAAGCAAAGTGTAAAGCCGAACTTCAAAAACGTATGGGACTTCCTGTTCGTCCTGATGTTCCTTTAATTGGTATTGTAACTCGACTTGCAAGTCAGAAAGGTATAGCCGAAATGTTCGCACCAAATTATGGAAGCATGTTTGCCATGTGTTCCAATATGGATCTTCAATTTGCTGTTCTTGGTAGTGGTGAAAAATGGTGCGAAGATGAAATCAGTGTGCTTGCTAGTAAGCTTCCAAATTTCAAAGCTTATCTTGGTTATGATGAATCTCTAAGTCATCTTATTGAAGCAGGTTCCGATTTCTTCCTTATGCC
The DNA here is from genome assembly GCA_018385395.1 of Treponema sp. Taxonomy (GTDB): domain Bacteria; phylum Spirochaetota; class Spirochaetia; order Treponematales; family Treponemataceae; genus Treponema_D. Next base: position 1,985 of record JAHBAD010000062.1, on the reverse strand, counting down.
TTCATGCTATGAACCTTGTGGTTTGAATCAGATGTATTCAATGCTTTACGGAACTTTGCCAATTGTCCGTAAAACAGGCGGTCTTGCTGATACAGTTGAACAGTATAATCAGGATACAGGAGACGGAACAGGATTCCTCTTCGACAACCTGACTCCAGGTGCTGTCTATGATACAGTCGGCTGGGCTGTATGGGCTTACTACAATAAAAAAGACCATATTCTTAAAATGCAGAAAAAAGGTATGAACAAGAATTTCTCTTGGGAACTTTCAGTAGACGGTTACATGAATATTTATTCGGAAGCTCTTATGCGTGGCTGTGGTGTAAATACTGCTGACTGGAAATAGAGATCCGAGAATCAAGTTTTATTGTGACTGAAGATGGGGCTGTCCCAAAAGTAATGAGTGTAGTACTCATTAAGTTCGTCGAAATGATTGCTTCACTAAATGTGGTGGTTTCGATAAACTCAACCACCTTAATGCAAACTTATTGGACAGCCCCATCTTGTGTCAGATTTAAATATCAGGATCCGCTCTAATAGATGATGTTCATGATGATGAATATGCTGATGGAAAATAAAAGTCGCCTGTCAGTTTACCGTATTCCTGAAAAAGAATGGTATAATGTAATTATGAACAATAACAGTGAAAGAATACAGGAAACAATCTTTATTGATGGAAAGAAATACGATTATATAATGACCAGCAGCACGGAAGTCCTGAAAAATGAACTTGAAAAACTTGGCTGCAGGCTGCCTTATTATTACGATTATCGTTACAATCCCAGCCTTTCTCAAGATGTCCGCAAAAAAATGGCTGAACATAAAACAAAGTGGTCGCTTACTACCAGTAACGGTTCAGGCTTTCTGAATTTTTACAAGGAAGAGGATGATGTAAAGGGAACTCCATATATCATTCACCTTAGCGAGCTGATAGACCTTTCACGAAGTTCAAATCTTTTTTCAAAAAGTCTGATTTTTGCTTTAAATCAGCTTGGCAAAAACAAGCTTCCTGCTCTTGCTACAGAATGGACACCCTTGATGATTGCCATAAGCCAGCGAAAGATTGAAATTGTCAGGATTCTCCTGGATAGCGGCCTTTCACCAAATCAGTCAGATTCAAAAGGTTATACACCTCTTATGCTTGCAAGCTTTCTAAATGAAACAAATATTATTCAGCTTTTAATTGATCACGGGGCCCATGTAAATGTAAAAAGCAGGAGTGGTTTTTCTGCCCTGATATATGCAATTTATGTGAATGCAATAGAAGCTGTTAAAGTGTTTCAGAAAAACGGAGCAGATTTGAATCTTTCAATTACACCACGTATTATAGAAGAAAAGCATACATTCTTAGAAACTTTGAATTTTTATATCAGTACATTTTCTCTTGGCGGAAAAGGTGACATCAGTCTGATTTATAAAAAAAGCGGAATAAGCAAACAGAATTTTTCTAAAATCAGGAGCAGAACAGCTCCCGATTATCGTCCTAGAAAAGAAACAGTCCTTCAGCTTATAATTGCTTGCGTCTTACGCTTGCTCAGGCAGAAAGTCTTTTGGAAAGTGCGGGATATCTGTTTGATGAGAAAAATACAGTAGATTCAATTTTTAAGAATCATATTTCACATCTTGATTTTGACATTATGAAAATTAACAATGAAATATTTGAAAAAACAGGAAAGGCATTTTTGAAGGAGTAAAAATCCCAATACTTTTCAAAAGAAATTTAAAAAGTCGCCTGCAAATTGACCAATAAATTATCAGCTGATGATATATTGTTATATGGAAGCTTAGAGCTTTTCTTCAATCAGGGCCGCAAAATCACTAAGGGAGATGTTAAAAAATTGAGCGGTTTTATAAATTACAGACAGGGAAGGTATCTTTTTGCCGTTTTCAATCTCAGAAATATAAACCTGGTGCGAATCTATCGCTTCCGCAAGCTTTTCCTGAGAAACACCTTTTTTCTGACGAAGCTCCCTTAGAGTTTCTGC
>JAHBAD010000054.1 GCA_018385395.1 Treponema sp. | reverse complement strand
CAATTGGAGATTCTGCATTTTATTCATGTAAGAATCTTAGAAATGTTTATTTGAAAGATGTAAGTACAATAGGGACATCCGCATTTAGGAACTGTCAAAGTCTACAGACTGTGTATCTGGAAAATATCAAAACAGTTGGAGATTATTCGTTTGGAGATTCTTCTAATGACTATTACTCAGGAAACAACAAGAGCCTTGATTCAATAACACTCAAGAATATTACAACAATCGGCAGGTATGCATTCGGTTATGCAATTAATCTGAATCTTGTTGAAATGAAGGATGTTACAACAATAGGAGAGTTTGCTTTTTTTGGCTGTTCATCACTTTCTGCAGTAAACATTGATGCGGTAACTGTAGAAAAAGGTGCGTTTGAAAGTTGTACTTCATTAACTGCGGTGACAATTGGAAAGAGGGTAAAGGAGCTTCTTAATTATGGAAATTCCAACGATTACCATAATGTATTTCAAAGTTGTATTGTCTTAACTTCTGTAACTTTTGAAAACACTGTTGGATGGAATTATAAATACTCTGAAACATTATATTCTCCAATTGATGTTAGTAATGCAGCTACTAATGCTTCTAGACTGGAATATACATCGAAACCTTGGTGCAGATTATAGGGAAGGTGACGAAGAAGCGGAATGACAGGAAGAAGATTGAATTTTCGGGGAAGAAGTTAGCTTTGTGTAAACAGAAAGCAGTACTGCAAAATCATATAGCAGCGGAACTTTCATGAAGCTGTAGATAGTTCCGTTTCCGATGCCAATATTTCCGCCTGTGCTGGTGTGCAAAAAACAAGTACAACTTAATGAAGTTTTAGAATGACGGACAAGGAATACGGAAGGCGGCGGAGCCGTTCCGGAGCGGAGCGAAGGAATGAAGCGAAAGCGGAACCTGGAGTAGCCCGGTTTTTGACTGCCGTAAGGCAGTCAAAAATGGCCCCCTTTATTTTGCATTCTGGATTGTGTTTTTTTGCTTACACAAGTTTCTTGAATCTTTTTTCGATGTCGCGGATAAGCTTGTATTCGAAAGAGTCACAAAGGGCGATCCATGAAGCTTCGATCAAGTCGGCAGAAACTCCGACTGTGGCCCAGGTTGCTTCGCCGTCTGTAGATTCAATTACTACGCGGACGCGGGAAGCTGTGGCGCTTTTTCCGTCAAGAACACGAACCTTATAGTCTGTAAGGCGAATCTGACTTACGAGAGGATAGAAGCGTTCAAGTGCGTTGCGGAGGGCAATGTCCAGGGCGTTAACCGGACCGTCACCTTCACCGGCTGTAACTGCAATCTGGCGGTCCACTTCAACTTTAATCTGAGCGATAGAACATACACCTTCTTCGATGCGAGGGTTTGAACCGCTAACTGTGTAATAGTGGAGCTTGAAGAAAGGCTGGTATTTTCCAATCATTTTGCGAACCATAAGTTCAAAGCTTCCATCGGCACCTTCAAACTGGTAGCCTTCGAATTCCAGATCCTTCATCTTTTTGATGATGTCATTGACGATTGGGTCTGACTTCCTGATAGAAGGTTCAAACTTCTGGATTTTTTCAATGATTGTTGCACGACCTGCAACTTCGCTCATAAGGAAGACACGACTGTTTCCAACACTTTCTGGACTTGTGTGTTCATATGCAACAGGATTTTTCATGATGGCATCAATATGCATACCGGCTTTGTGAGCAAAGGCATTTCCGCCAACGTAAGGAAGTCCTGCATCCAGTGCGATGTTTGTAATTTCTGCAATGCGTTTACAGATTGGTGTAAGGTTCCGAAGGTTTTCTTCCGGAATACAACGGCAGTCCATTTTAAGCTGAAGGTCTGCAATGATTGTAGAAAGGTTTGCGTTTCCTGTTCTTTCGCCAAAGCCAAGCATAACCCCCTGGACATGTGTTGCTCCGTTTTGAACGGCAACCAGAGAGTTTGCAACGGCAAGACCTGAGTCGTTATGTGTATGAATACCGATGATGGCTTTTTTGCCAAGAAGCTTTGACACTTCTTTTACGGCGTCACGTACGTCATCAATCATACAGCCACCTTTTGTTTCACATAGGCTTAATACTGAAGCTCCACCTTCAACTGCGGCTTCCAGTGTTTTAAGTGCATATTCCTTGTTCTTCTGGAAAGCTGTGAAAAAGTGTTCTGCATCATAAATTACATAGCGGCCGTTTTCTTTAAGGAAAGCACAGGTGTCGCGGATCATATTCAGGTTTTCTTCGAGAGTTGTCTTAATAATATCTGTTACCTGGAAATCCCATGATTTTCCAAAGATAACGACAGTGTCAGTTCCAGCGGCCAGAAGACTCTGAAGGTTTGCATCTTCTGCACATTTAATGTCCTTACGACGTGTGGAACCGAAAGCACAGAGTTTTGCATTCTTGAGAGGAATCTTTTTCATTTCCTGAAAAAATTCCATATCTTTTGGATTTGATCCTGGGTTTCCGGCTTCTATATATTTTACACCAAGTTCATCAAGGGCCTGACAGATGTGAATTTTGTCCAGAACCGAAAAGCTGATGCCTTCGCCCTGAGCACCGTCACGAAGTGTGGAATCCAGAATTTCTACGTTTTTCATAAATACTCCAAAAATTTAAATAACTCTTATAATGGGGGCCCGCAACGCGACCATTAATGCCCCAGTTTTATTCCAGTCGTTTTAAAAGATACGGAATGCAGCTTTCAAAGTCTACGCCGTACCAGTTATAGTCCGGGTGGGACAGGGTTGCTTTTATGCTGGCGGCAACAAAGTCAGCGGCAAGGCTTGCGGCGTTTTCCAGAGGAAGACCTCGCATTATTCCGCCTGTCAGGACGCTTGCAAAAATGTCTCCTGTTCCATGAAAATTCTGCGGCATTTTTTTATGGAAATACCAGCTGAATTTTTCAGATAAAGAATCATAACATAAAATGCCTATTTTTTCTTTAGTTCCTTTCACCGATTTTTGTTCTTCTGAAAATTCAATACCTTTCAGAATAACCTTCTGGGCTCCAAGATCAGAAAGCTTTATGGCAATATCCTTTATGTATTTTTCATTGTAATCTTTGTCATTATATGGAAGATTTAACATAAAATGTGCTTCCGTAAGGTTCGGAGTAATGATGTTCGCTTTTCCGCAGAGTTCTGTCATGGCTTTTACAAAGTCGGGTGTAAAGCCGGTATAAAGCTTTCCGTTATCTGCCATGCAGGGGTCTATTATGGTGAGTGCTCCTTTGTCTCCGAAGTCGTCAATGAATCTTGAAACAATATCAATCTGACTGATGGAACCAAGATAGCCGGTAAGAATAGCATCAAAATGAATCTGATTCTGTTTCCAGTGATCTGCTGTTTTCTGAATGTCGTCTGTAAGATCGCGAAAAGTAAAACCTTCGAATGCGGTGTGAGTTGAAAGAACCGCGGTAGGAATGACACTGCACTCAACACCCATTGCTGAAATGAGAGGCAGTGCAACTGTAAGTGAACATTTTCCCATGCAGGAAATATCCTGAATTGTGACGATGCGGTTCATAGCAACATTTTGACAGAAAAGGGAAATGTTTGCTAGTTGACCTCACCGAGTTTTTTTGTTTAGACTGCTACGCTTAATTCCATAGTGTTTTCTGCTATATTCTGTGCGGCGTAACTGTAAAGGATTTCTGCAACATCATAGATTGGCTTTTTGTATTTAAGACCCATTCCTTCTGCAAAATCAAGTGAAGTCTGAACTCCTTTAGGATTCCATAATTTTGCATTTTCAAGGTTTACGAAAGCTGCCTGTTCTGACTGTGCAATTGCTTTTATGTGGTTGTTCATCTGAGCTGTAACAGGATTGTTCTGAGGATTGTTGAGAGAAACCAATGCAAGACGGCAGTCTTTATTGTTTGATTTAATAAGGCTTAAAAGTTCCAGATACATTGTGTCAAAAACTGAAGGATTTGATTTGAAAATGTCGGCATCTTCTTTTCCAAGTTGAAGAATGATTCCGTCAGAGTTCAGGTTTGCAACGTATTTATTAAAGTATTCTTTTGCATTTGTAAGTGAAAGGGCAAAAGAGCTTTTGTTGTAAAGGTCAAAGTCAAACTGGAATTCTTCTGAAAGTTTTTTTACAGGAATATCTTTTGCGTATGTTCCGCCCATAAGAGTAATGTTGTATTTCTTTGAATAAGAATGTTTTTCATCTGCAAATAAAATCTGTTCTTCGTGTGCGTAAACTACTTTTTTTTCTTTTTCCTGAGGTTTTTCATTTTCTCTGCTTTTATCAAGAGCGCGGTTTCTGAAATAAACCAGGACGTTTGAAAAAACAATTATAAGGTTCAGAATATACACTGCAAGAACATAGTTGAACTGGTGGTTGATCAGCTTTGCACTGATGCCAAGTACATAACCCGTAATAATCAGAAAAATAAAAGCAAGACTTGTACTTTTTGCAGTACGGGCTTTATAAGCCTTAACAACATTGATTGGCCATGAGAATCCAAAACATACAAGCATCCCTGCTTCAAAAAGATGTGCAAAATTCATTTTTATACCTCGTTATTATTAATTTGCTTTTTTGTGCCTGTGCACTTTATGGCACTTATAATAACGTTGTTCAAAAAACAGACAATTTTTTGAAAGATAAAAAAATTGATTTTGGTCTGAGAACTTTTTTTACTTTCATAAGTATATTTGTTTTTTATTAAAATGATATAGTAACAATATGGAAGATAATAAAGGAAATCTTGGTCAGCTTCGGAAAGAAATTACAAGAACTCAATTGATACTGATTATTTCGGTTACAATTCTCCTTAGCGCCGGAGGAATGATAATTAATATAAACAGTAATAACAGGGCCTTTAATCAGACTTTGCAGAATACTTCAGAACTGATTACAAGGCTTTATAGTTTTACAAAGAAAATGAGCCAGGAAGAACTGACTGTTTATCTTGACAATACTGTATCTTCAATTTCCAATGTTGATATTTTTTCCATAGTCGATAAATCAAATAACCGTATATATCACACCAATCATCAGCTTATTAATACAAAGTATGAGGGAAGTCATCCCGATTTTTCAAATATGTCATTAAGTTATTACATTGAAGACAGTAACGGTCCTTCAGGTCCCCAGCGAAGAACTTATTCACCTTTCTATGATGAAAATGAAAATTATGAAGGTTTTATCATGACAATTGCATTGAAAACTTCAATGCGGAATGTTACAAAGCATACAGTTCTGCTTTTTCTTGTAGTTACGCTTGCGGCTATTTTTATAGAGCTTGCAATCTGTACCACAATCTCTAAGAAGATAAAAAAAGAGTTCATCAGCTTTACTGAAGATTTTGAAGGAACAAAATTTCTTGTAGATTCTATGCGTGCAAATAATCATGATTTTACAAATAAACTTCATGTAATACTTGGACTAATTCAGATTGGTCAGTATGAAAAAGCTCAGAGTTATATCCAGAATATTTCAATTATTCAAAAAGAAACGGTTTCATATGTAATGCATAATATTCAGAATAATTCTCTTGCTGCTCTGCTTATTGGTAAAATTGCAAGAGCCAGCGAATGTAATGTAAAATTTAAGTTTCGCGAAAACTCTCAATATAACAGTCAGGATATAGAAATCCCTTCTGAAGCACTTGTAACAATTTCGGGAAATCTTATTGATAATGCACTGGACTCTATGAATAACAGTTCGGGGGAAAACAAAATTCTTACAGTTGGTGTTTTTACAAAACCCGGGGAACTGCTTCTTTCTGTACAAGATACAGGTTTTGGAATTGCAGAAAATTTTAAAGATAAGATTTTTGATAACGGGTTTTCTACAAAAGGGGAAGGTAGAGGTGTCGGCCTGTATCATACAAGTCAACTTATAAAATGTATGGGCGGAGAAATATTTGTGGAATCTCAGGTTGGGCATGGGGCCTGTTTTACTGTAAAATTAAAGAGATAGAAAAATGATGTTCAGAGTTTTAATTGTTGATGATGACCCGATGGTTTCTGATATAAACCGTCATTATGTAGAGAAGAATCCTTATTTCTCTGTTACAGGAATTGCAAAAAACGGAGAAGAAGCGTTGCATTTTCTTGAAGAGAATGATGTAAATCTTGTTGTTCTTGATGTGTTTATGCCGGTTATGGATGGAATAGAAACCTTAAAGCAGATCAGAAATAGAAAAGAAAAAGTTGAAGTCATAATGGTAACCGCCGCAAATGATACGGCTACTCTTGAACAGACCATGCACCTAGGTGTTCTGGATTATCTTGTTAAGCCTTTCACTCTGGATAGACTTCAGGTCTCTCTTGAAAAATTTATTTCGAAATATAATCTTATTAATAAGAATACTGTACTTGATCAGAATAAAATCGACAGCCTTATAACAAATCCACCGGCTGTAAAGGTTGAAGAATATCCTAAAGGAATACAGAAAAAAACTCTGGAAAAAATCCTTTCATATTTTGAGACAGCAACCTACTGGCAGTCGGTTGATATGATCTCAGAAAAAATTGGCATTTCGGTTGTTACAATCCGCCATTATTTGAATTATCTTGTTCAGACAAAAGTTCTTGAAGAGACAATAAATTACGAGACAGGCGGACATCCATCTGTTTTATATAGAAAGAAAATTAATCCTAAT
>JAHBAD010000046.1 GCA_018385395.1 Treponema sp. | reverse complement strand
GAATTTCTTTTGACTGAAGAAGCTTTGCGAAATGAGTTAAAATCATTTTTACAATTTGCAGAAGGAAAATTTCCTACAACACCTCTTTATAAACAAATTGCATTCTGTTTTGTATTAGTAGCTAAATATTGCATTCCTTTGAAAGCAGTTTTATATAGACTAAAAGAAGATGACATTTCAAATACAGATTATTTACTTAAACATTATGATGAAGTAAAAAAGATTCTTCTCGAATTTGCAGAAGAAAATGTCCGTGTAAAGGAGTTGTATTCAAACAAGAATGTTTATATCAACGAACAGCTCTATGATTTAGTTCCTCTTTTGTATAACAAAGGAAGGCTAGACGATTCTACCTTGAATGAAATCATAAAGAAATTCGGTTTGTCAGAATCTAAAATAAACGAAGGTCTGGTAACCGATGAATAAGTTTTCTGAAATAAAGAAAAAGTTGCCTATCATGAATCAAGGCGAAGTTCATTCTCTGGCCTATTAAGCCGGCGAATAAGATAAATGAGGATTGGAAAAAAGGAGAAACAGCATGGCTGACATAAAATTGTTCAACATAAGAGGCAACGTAAAAGAATTGCAAAGCGGAACTGTAAATCTGGAAAAAGAACTGCAAACTGTCATCGAAAACAATATGAATGCATTTTTCGGCGTGACTTTTCTTGCATCAGAATACAGAACGACTGACGGTGGCAGAATGGACAGTATTGGTATTGATGAAAATAATTGCCCTGTAATTTTTGAATATAAACGATCGGTGAATGAAAGCGTTATTAATCAGGGATTATTTTATCTAAACTGGCTTTTGGATCATAAGGATAGTTTTAAAGTTCTTGTAATCGAAAAACTTGGTTTGGATAAAGCGGATAAAATTGACTGGTCAATGCCAAGAGTTGTTTGCATTGCAAACGACTTTACAAAATATGATGAATCGGCAATAAAACAGATGAACAGAAATATTAGTCTTATCCGTTATAGAAAGTTCGAAAATGATTTGCTGATGTTTGAACAGGTAAACGAAAATATAGCCGATGCCATTGTAAATGCGCAGGGAGATCTTTCAAAGAAATCAAAACATATGGATAAAACTTTTGAAGAACGGTATCAAGAAGCATCAGGTTCTCTAAAAAATCTTTATGACGATGTTTCAAAATATATTCTCAGTTTGGGCGATGATGTTTCAGAAAACAAAATGAAACTTTATGTTGCGTTCAAGAAAATCAAGAATTTTACATGTGTTGAAATATCAAAAGACAGACTTCATTTATATTTAAGACTTGACGCTTCTAAGATTCAATATGAAGAAGGATTTTCACGAGATGTTTCAAATATAGGACACTGGGGAACTGGTGATGTGGAACTCTCAATTAAAAACAATGAAGATTTAATGAAAGCACAAACTTTTATTTCATTGGCATATAATGAGAACTAGAAAATGAGAATACAATACGACGAAAAACAAAACATAGAATTCAAAGAAAGCTGGCGGAAAAAACTATCTTCAAATTCAAGTCGAGCCTTACAAAAATCCTGTCAGCTATAAGGGCGAGTTTCATTACAGAAGCGGAAGTACCAAACAGGAACTCAAAGGCAACGCACTTACAACTTTTCTTCTCAAAAAAATGGGGCTTACCTGGGATTCAATTACAGAACCGCGTGCCAAAATCGAAGACCTTGACCATGCGGCTTTCGGACTGTTCAGAAAGAAAGCTAGAAAGGCTGGCCGCCTTGATGAAGCTGATATAAACTTGAGCGACACGGAGCTTCTTGAAAAACTTAGGCTTGTAGAAAATGGCGAAATAAAACGCGGAGCAATTCTTTTGTTCCACAAAGACCCTGAGCGATATGTAACCGGTGCTTATGTAAAAGTCGGATATTTTAACAACGACGCGGACATTCTATTTCAGGATGAAGTGCACGGTAATCTGTTTGAGCAGATTGACAAACTGATGGAAGTTATTTTCTTTAAGTACATGAAAGCTTTTATCCGCTATGAGGGAATCCAGCGCATTGAAGAATTCTGCGTTCCAAAAGCCGCCATGCGTGAAGCCCTGCTGAATGCCATAATTCACAAAAATTACGGTGGATGCATTCCAATTCAGATCCGTATTTATAGAAATAAAGTCGTAATCTGGAATGACGCGACACTTCCAGACGGATGGACAGTAGAAAAGTTTCTGGAAAAACATGGAAGCCGCCCTTATAATCCCGAAATTGCAAACGCCTTTTTCCGAGCTGGTGAAATTGAAAGCTGGGGTCGCGGCATTGAAAAAGTCTGCGCTGCATTGAGAGAACAGAATCTGACCCCTCCCGAATACGAACAGTTGGGCGAAGCAGTCTGCACCACCTTCCATTTTGTAGAACCGACCACAAGTGAGAGCACGATTCCAGCAGGAAGCGTTAAAAACATTCATAATGATGATGAGAGTTCATCAAAAACTGCCCAAAAAGTTCCTAAAGAACTTCCTAAAGAACTTCCTAAAGAACTTCCTAAACAAGCAGAAGCAACGTTTATCGCTATCAAGAACAATCCCTATTCAACAAACGATGAATTAGCCTATATTCTTGGAATTTCTTCGAGAGCCGTAAGAAATCATATTGCTGTCTTAAAAAAAGTGGGTTTTATACGACGAGGTGGCTCAAGAACAAAAGGTTACTGGGAGATTGTTGAATGAGCGAATGGGAAAAAGTAAAAATTGGTGACATCTGCCGCATCGTAAAAGGCACAACCGGAATTGCAAGTGCAGAGCCGGGGCAATATCCACTTGTAGTTACAGCCGAAGAAAGAAAAACTTGTTCAACGTATCAGTTATGTTTGCATGAAACTGGAATCTCAAATTTACTTAAGATTTATCCAAGTTATTTTACCAATGTATTTCAAAGATTAGTAAATAAACATAAATAACTAGGGGCGTTGCGGGGTGTCCGCGCAGAAGGGGTAGGTCGTTCGCCAAAGGCGAACTTACCGAGTTTTCTAACGAAAACTCGCAGAGAGGGGTATTCGCAACGAGCACGAATGTGCGAAGTTTCTAGCGAGGCTTTCCCCTCCTCAATATAAATACAAAAGGAGCGTACAATGTCAGAGAGTCAGAACATCGAATACAAGGAATCCTGGCGGGATGAGTATCTCAAGTGGATCTGCGGTTTTGCTAATGCGACAAAATATCGGTGAAAGTGTCGGTGTAAATGTCGGTGTGGCAATTGATCTCACAAGTGAATAGTTTGGAGATGAGGGCGCAAAGCTTTGTTATGAAAATAATCCTTTGCAACCGGTACGTGAAATCCGCATGGCAGAAACCCAGAAGAGCGAACGCTATGAGCTTTTGAAAAATAATCTTGAATCCTATATACTGAAATCATGTCAGAAATAATCGGCACAGTGATTGCCGGCTCAAACAATGTTTTTACTCTGGAATGCTCCGACGGTCAGGTTCGCGCCTGTTCTATAAAAGGCAAGGTAATTAAATCGGATAAGAAATTTTATAATCCTCTTGCTCCAGGAGATATTGTTACTGTAGAACCGGACGCCCTGGATCCTGCAAAAGGCCAGATTCTGACATTGTCTGAAAGAAAGAATACTTTCTGCCGCTGGAACGTTAAAGGCCGTTGTCCTCAGCTTCTGGCATCGAACCTTGATTTTCTGGTTCTTGTAACCACGCCCGATAATCCTCCATTCAGACCGCGTTTTATTGACCGTGCTCTTGCTCAGGCAGAGCATCAGGAAATTGAACCTGTAATCGTCTGCAATAAATGTGATTTAATAGAAGAAATGGATGATGAAGACCTTGATAAAGTTGAAGCTACACTTCAGACCTGGCAGTCACTTGGATATAAGGTTTTTGTTGTTTCTGCCGAAACCGGCGAAGGTATGGAAGAATTTGCCTCCTTCCTTGAAAACAAAAATACAGCCTTTGTAGGCCAGTCAGGCGTCGGTAAGTCCAGCCTTGTAAATGCACTGGATCCAACTGCAGAACTCAGAACAGGCGAGCTTTGTGAAAAATACTGCCGCGGAAGCCATACAACCACAAAGGGAACTTTGCTTCGCCTGAATCTTTCAGAAGATATTATGGGAAAAGCGGGAGCAAAAGCAAACGTAGTTGATACTCCGGGTATCCGCCGTTTTGTTCTGGACGATGTAGACGGCGACGACCTTCACCTTTATTTTAAAGAATTCCTACCTTATGTGGGAAAATGTCAGTTCGGCATGAGCTGCAGTCACATTGCAGAAAAAGGCTGTGCCATTAAGGCCGCAGTGGAAAACGGTGAAATCAGTTTTGAACGCTATGATAGCTGGGCAAGAATCCGGGAAGAATTGAAAACCGGCCGCTGGGACGACTAAGACAAAATCTCCAGAATTCAATAATTCCACAACTTCTGCATTTTCAATATAATCTTCTATTATGTCTGGCTTTTATGATTTTTATGATGTAGCCGTTGTGGGCGGCGGACACGCAGGTATTGAAGCAGCTCTTGCTTCTGCACGTATGGGGCTCAAAACAGTTCTTATCACACAGACTCCTGATGCCATCGGGCGCATGAGCTGTAATCCTTCTATTGGTGGAATTGCCAAAGGAAATATTGTCCGCGAAATTGATGCTCTGGGCGGTGAAATGGCAAAGATTATTGACCGTTCCATGATTCAGTTCCGTCTTTTAAATAAAAGCCGTGGACCTGCAGTTCAAGCACCAAGAAGTCAGGCAGATAAAATCACTTATTCCATGATTGCCCGAAAAACCTGTGAAACAACAGAAAACCTGTTTACACTCATGGATACAGTTACAGACATTCTTACAACAGAAAGTGAAACTCCTCTTCCGCCGCAGTCAGACTCGGTAGCAGAAAAGGGAACGATTCCGGGCGAAAGCCGCCATGAAGGAGTAACTCGTGCTGCAAAAAGCGGGATGCGCCAGAAAGTAATCGGAATTGTGACAGAACGTGGTCGCGTCATTCCGGTACGTTCGATTGTTCTCACAACTGGTACATTCCTTGGCGGCCGTATTTTTATCGGTGAATACGATGCTCCTTGCGGCCGCGTTGGCGAAGCTGCAGCCTTCGGACTTACAGAAAGCCTTCACCGTCTTGGTTTTACAACAGGACGCCTTAAGACAGGAACTCCTCCTCGTATCCTTAAACGCACAATTGATTTTGACAAGCTTGAAGAAAACAACGGAGATGATGAAGTATTTCCTTTCAGTTTCAGTACTGAAAAGGTTGACCGTCCTATGGTTCCGTGCCACGTTGTTTATACAAACGAAAAAACTCACGAAATAATTCGTGCAAATATCGGGCGTTCGCCCCTTTACTCAGGAAAAATCAGTGGAATCGGTCCTCGCTACTGTCCTTCCATTGAAGACAAGGTTATGCGCTTTAAAGAACGGGACCGCCATCAGATTTTCGTAGAACCTGAAGGACTGGAAACAGACGAAATGTACCTGAACGGGCTTTCATCAAGTCTTCCTGAATGTGTTCAGGACGCTTTCCTTCACACAATGGTTGGTTTTGAACATGCGGTTCAAAGCCGTCCGGGCTACGCCGTTGAATATGATTATGTTGAACCGACACAGCTTTTTGCTTCTCTTGAAACAAAGCGCGTAGCAGGACTTTTCAATGCCGGTCAGATTAACGGTACTTCAGGATACGAAGAAGCCGCCGGGCAGGGACTTGTTGCCGGAATCAATGCAGGACTTTATGCAAGAAGCCATAAAAATCTTTGTGGAGCCCTTGCAAAAATCCCTGACACAATGAACGGAGTTCCTGTTTCCATGGAACCTGGCGCATTCATGCCAAAAGCCCGTATGACCCCGGAAGAACTTGATCAGTTTACAGAAATCAGCCAGCGTCTTACAGACGGACTTTGTGAATATCTTGAAAAAGATGTGTTCAAGGAAACAACACATAAAATCCCTGAATATGAGCCTCTTATTCTTGGCCGCGATGAAGCCTATATCGGTGTTCTTATTGATGACCTTGTTACTCTTGGAACAAAAGAACCTTACCGAATGTTTACAGCCCGCGCCGAATACCGTCTTAAGCTGCGTCACGACACCTGTGACAAGCGTCTTACAAAGTATGGTCACAGAGTAGGACTTAAATCAGATGCGGAACTTTCTGCCGTAGAAGAAAAATACGCCCGTCTTTCAGAACTTGAAGCCATGATTCTGAAAAAGCCTGATATGGAAAATCCGGGTTACCCTGAAAAAGAATGGGAAGCAGCAAAAATCGAAGCAAAATACAAGTATTACATCGAAAAGCAGGATAAGCGCGTAGAAAAAATGCACAAAATGGAAAATACACGCATTCCGTTGGATTTCGATTACGGGGCAATTCCGTCTTTAAGTGCTGAAAGCCGTCTGAAGCTTGAAACAGTCCGCCCTCTGACCCTTGGCCAGGCAAACCGCATTTCGGGAATAAGAAATAGCGATATTATGCTTTTAATGGTGTACTTGAAATAAGGAAAGGGTGTAACACTATTCCAAACTGATGGAAACGATACAGGCTGGACTGCACCTTTGACCTGCGCGGTTTAAGCAATTGTTATACGGACGCCCGCTACTTGAGGCGCTGGTTGAGAATATGAATGTAGATAATTTCAAGTCAATAAAATGTATTGAAAAAGAAGGAATGCTTTTCTCGGATGGATTCAAAATTATTTTTCAAGATTGTATAAACGATTTTGGAAGACATTACAATTTACATGATAAAAACAGCCGTATGAATTAAAAGCAAGATGGGAAAGAATTAAAGAAGAACAAATCCAACTTCCCACAAAAAACAACAAACCAGATTACGCAACATTGGAAACATTCATAAAAGCCTTTGAAAAACTTGTAATCAAAGATGCTGGTTTACTGAATATTGCTGACTCGATTAATTAATTTTTCCCCCGTTAGCAACATGTAGGGCTGCCGAAGGCAGGTGCAGGAGCAACTTGTTGCGACGCACCGAGGGTTACCGAGCCCGAAATACTGCGACCCCAAGTGGCGAAGACACTTGGGGGAACGGCCGGAACAATCTTTCTGCTGTGTTTTTTTAATTTGTTAAAACCAAGTATTCGCATTATTTTTAGAGATATGCAAATATTAATACAGCCATATGGCAAATCTGAGATTTCTCTATCATTTCTGTCTGGATTCGCTCTTACAGAACCTCTACCTAACGGGGCTTTTCACTTATGAGAATGTTAATGAAAATCAGAATTATCCGAAAAATACAAACGACGAATTAATTAGGACAAATGTCAAGTTTTAATTTTTTATTCTTTGGGTGGCTTTTTGCTTCGCAAAAAACAGGCTATCCGGGGTTCCGCTATCGCTCCAGCCGCTTCCCTCGCTTCGCTCAGTCCAGTGGCCAC
>JAHBAD010000145.1 GCA_018385395.1 Treponema sp. | reverse complement strand
CTTTAGAGCATGCTTTATATTTTTGATATTGGTGGAGTTGTTACTTCTACCTTTGATTATAATCAGGTTTTCAAGCGGCTTGGTATTACTTCTGAACAGTTTTATGCTTTATGCAAAATTGATGACGGTTATTTTCCTCATGGAAAACGTGATATCTGGGAAGAACTTCAGTGCGGCTGGCTTACAAACGATGAATTCTGGAAACTTTTTCAGCGTACTTCCGGAATCAGGATAGATTTTGATTATTTTCGCCTTCTTTTCCATCCTGTTCTTATGGAAGATACAATTGAAGTAATCCGTGACCTGAAAAAGCGGGATCCTTCCTGTCGTGTTATTGCGGGAACAAATACAATCCAGAGTCATTATGAGATTCATATTGAACGCGGAGATTACGCCTGTTTTGACAATACATATGCTTCGAATAAAATTCATCTTTCAAAGCCGGGCACTGACTTCTTTAAGGTGATTCTTGAAGCTGAAGGCGTACAACCTGAAGATGCTTTCTTTACAGATGATAAAGCAGGAAACTGTCTTGCAGCAGAAAGCCTTGGAATCAAAACTTACTGTTTTGACAATGCTGCAGGCTTAAGAGAAAAACTTGGACTTAATAAATAGAGGAAAATGATGGTACGTGTATTTTTAAATGCAAAAGAAGAAAAGGAAATCCTTCAGGGATTTTTATGGGTTTTTGACAACGAAATCTCTCATGTAAAATATCAGAAAAGTGAAGGCGGTGAATGGGTTAATAGGCCTCTTAAAGACTGTGATGTACCGGACGGAACAATTGTTGAAGTATGCAATAAAGCTGGCGGATTTTTAGGAACGGGCGTCCTGAACAAAAAATCAAAAATTGCAATCCGCCTTATTTCAAGTGAACATATGGATAAGGTTACAGAAAATATTCCGTCTTTCATCGACAAAAAAATTGCGGATGCAGTAAATTACCGCCGTCTTTATTACAGCGACACTGATTCTTACCGCCTGGTATTTGCCGAAGCTGACATGCTTCCAGGCTTGATTGTGGAACGCTATGTTTCGGAGAACGGAGATATTTATCTTGTTGTTCAGTTCCTTGCTATGGCCTGTAACATTTTCCGTAATGAAATTCTTGAAAGCCTTAAAAAACATTGTGAACCAGATTTTATTTACCAACGTGCCGATGAAAAAATCAATGCAAAAGAAGGGCTTGAGACTGTAAGTGCATGGATTGGAAAGGCTGGAAAGGAAGTTCTGACTATTACTGAAAATGAAATCAAAATTAAAGTTGATATTGTAAACGGGCAGAAAACAGGTTACTTCCTTGACCAGAAATTCAACCGCAGGGAAATCCAGCGTTTCTGTCACGGTAAAAAAGTCCTGGACACCTTTACTCATACCGGAGCATTTGGACTGAACGCTTACAAGGCAGGGGCCCGGGAAGTAACCTCGGTTGATATTTCACAGGAAGCCGTTGATATGGTAAATGAAAATATCCGCATGAATAATGCAGGAGACAAAATGACTGCTGTTTGTGCCGATGTTTTTGAACTTCTTAAGGACTATGAAAACAAAGGTGAAAAGTTTGATGTGATTATCCTGGATCCCCCGGCTTTTACAAAATCTGCAAAGACCATTGAAAAAGCTTACGGCGGATACAAAGAAATCAACCTTCGTGCCATGCGCCTTCTGGTTCCTGGCGGAATCCTTATTACATGTTCATGTTCACATTTCTTTGATACAGACACATTCTATGACATGATTATGCATGCGGCAAAAGACTCACACCGCCGTGTTCAGATTTTTGAAAAGCGCGGAGCAGGACCTGATCATCCGGTTCTTATGGGGTACCCTACAAGTGAATACCTTAAATGTGCAGTAACAAGAGTGCTGTAATTAATTTACAATTAATAATGCATAATAAATGAAAAAGGATATCCTTTTCAAAAAGCAAAAGCCATTTGATTGGGATATCCTTTTTTTTATGATAATTCTTAATTTTGAATTATGAATTGTGCATTGTTAACAGATTTCTACAACCCAGCCTTCAGGTCCTTTGATTTTTCCCATCTGGATTCCTGTAAGGGTGTCGTAAAGCTTCTTTGTGTTTGGCCCCATTTCATCTTTTCCTTCGTTGTAGATGATTGATTTTCCGTGGTCGTCAATCTGTCCTACAGGAGAGATAACTGCAGCTGTTCCACAAAGTCCACATTCTGCAAACTGGTCAAGTTCTGTAACAGCAATTTTTCTCTGTTCAACTTTCATGCCCAGAACTTCTTCTGCAACTGTTACCAGTGAGCGGCGTGTGATAGAAGGAAGGATAGAGTCAGATTTTGGAGTAACCAATGTTCCGTCTTTTGTAAAGAAGATGATGTTTGCTCCACCTGTTTCTTCCATATATGTATGGGTTGCAGGGTCTGTGTACATGTTTTCAGCGTATCCGCATTTGTGAGCGTCAACGATGTTGTGGAGAGACATGGCATAGTTCAAACCTGCTTTAATGTCTCCAGTTCCGTGAGGTGCTGCACGATCCAGGTCTGAGATACGAACTTTAATAGGTTTTGCTCCGCCTTTGAAGTATGGCCCTACAGGAGTTACTAGAATACGGAATTCGAATTCATCAGCCGGTTTTACACCGATAACGGCATTTTTACCGAACATGAATGGGCGCAGGTAAAGAGTTGCACCGCTTCCGAAAGGTGGAACCCATTCTTTGTTTGCTTCAACAACTTTTTTACAGGCTTCAACGAATTTATCTTCAGGATAAACTGGCATTTCAAGTCTTGTACAAGAATCCTTCATGCGGGATGCATTCAGGTCAGGACGGAAACAAACGATTTTTCCGTCTTCTGTTGTATATGCTTTAAGACCTTCGAAACATGTCTGTGCGTACTGAAGTACACATGCACATTCACTCATTGTGATTTCATGTTTGTCTGTAAGTTTACCTTCGTCCCAGGCTCCGTTTTTGTATTCTGCAACGAAGCTGTAAGAAGTTTCCATGTAACCGAAAGACAAGTTTGCCCAGTCAATATTTTTCTTTTCCATAATTTGCCTCGAAAAAATTAAGTATTATTAAAGTATTTTAGTACTATTTAATACCTTTTGCAATTAAGTTTTTTATTGAGTATACTCATTAAAGTAACTCTTTATGAAAGTACTTTCCTGGAATAATCTAAAAGAATCAGATTTTCTCAAAAAAACCTGCCTTACTATCGGAGTTTTTGATGGTATTCATGCAGGACATAAAAAGCTTCTTGATAAAGTTCTTCAAGTGTCTGAAGAGAAAAATCTTGTCCCGGGGCTTGTCACTTTTACAGATTCCATTTTTACAATGTTTAAAAATTCAGGAAAACCGCTTCAGACACTGGAAGAAAGACTTTCCTGTGTAAAAAAAATGGGATTTGAATTCTGCATTCTTATTGATTTTACTCCTGAAATTGCCCGTACGGAAGGAACTGTTTTTCTTTACACCCTTATGGAAAAATGCCGTCTATCTTACCTTGTTGAAGGGGAGGATTTCCGCCTTGGAAACGGGGGACGAACAGGAATGGCTGAAATAGATGATTTCTGCCGGAAAAACAACATAGGAGTTTCTTTTATTCCGCCTGTTCTATATGAAGGAAAGCGCATAAGCTCCACAATGATCCGTAACCTTATTAAAAACGGCGATACTGAAACCGCCTCCCGCCTGCTTTCTTTGAAATAAAATGTAGGATTAAATCAAATAACTTTGTTTATATACGTTTAATGAATTACTCCCAGTCACAAAAATGGGTGTGTCAGGACGCTAGTTTGGGGGCTCGCCCCCAAGCCCCTGGTAAGGTAGCAGCTGTCGCAGCGATAGACAGCTGCATGTGAAGCGGGTCAAAGAAACTATTCAGCCCCGCTTCAGATGCTCGGTATACACCATTTTCTGTTCCTTCGCATAATTCATTAAAGCAAAAATATTTATTTGATTTAATCCTGCTTGTAAAAAACTTACTCCCGGTCACAATGACGGCCGTTTGGAACGCTAGCTACGACCTTCGGTCGTTTGCCTATAGGAAATTATTTAAGTCGCCGCTAACGTGGCTTGAGCATAGCGTCGCTAAGTTACAGCCCGGAAAGGAAACTATCAAGCCGGTCTGCAGACTTTCCTGACGGTTGTATCCTGTTTAATATAATGTGTTGAACAGGGGGGATTATTTCAATATAATGTAAACAATTGTCGTGTTACGGATGTGTCTGAAGTTTTTTCGGTTCTCCCCGGACTGACTATCAATGCCTCCGCAAAGACAGAACGCTCTGTACAGAGCGAGTAATTAATACCAGGGCAACTCAGACTTGAGTCCCATCAGGAGAAGAAAGTATGGCACTTTCAAAAGAAACAACAGCAGCTACTGTAAAACAGTACGGTGCAAAAGACACAGATACAGGTTGTGTAAAAGTACAGATCGCACTTATGACACAGCGTGTTCAGCAGCTTACAGAACACACAAAGCGTTTCCCAAAAGACGCTGGTGCAAAACGTGCTCTGCTTAAAGTTGTAGGTCAGCGTCGTAAGATGCTCCGTTATTTTGAACGCACAGACCTCGAAGGTTACCGTGCATTCATTAAAGAACTGGGACTTCGTAAATAGGCTAAAATCGAAAATCTGTTAAAATCCCGCCGGCTTTGTGCTGTGTGGGATTTTTTTTAACAAATCTAGAATTTAAATAAACTGTTATATATAATATTTAATACACTCTCATTGAGAGTGTACAAAATTAATCGTTTTATTGAGGTTTTTTTTTTATGAAAAAATTATTATGTGTTTTGTTTTGTCTTGCTGTTTTGGGAACGACAAGTGTTTTTTCTGCAGAGGGATAAAAGATTGAAGATTTGAAAACTCTTTTTCCTGATTATTCTGTATCTTATACATTTAACATGAATAATAAGTCAGCAAATGATGTTTCAATTTTTTTGATAAAATTTGTTGAAAATACTAAAACAGAAGTATATGAATATGTAATTCCTGCAAAAACAAAAGATGTAATTGAGTTTTCTGCACAAATTGATAATCTCGCCGGCGAATGGTGGGGATTTGGCTGGTTAGATGAAAATAATCTTGTTGGAAATGGAAGTGCTGACTGGTGGTCTCGTCAGGGTGAGATTGTTATTGATAAAGACAGCTGGCTTACTTTTAAGGAAAACGGTTCTACTAAAAAAATGGCAAAGATAAAGAAGCTTTAATCTTACATTGATTATTATGTATTTATGAATTAAAATTGTTTATCTATTTTATATAAAAAACATGCGTCGGATGTAGTGACGTATGTAGGAGAAAATTAATGTCAGTAGAAAGAGTAACCTACAGACTTGGTGACGCCGACCTCATTCTGGAAACAGGAAAAATCGGTAAACAGGCAAACGCTTGTGTTTACGCTCAGTGGGGCGGAGCCGCTGTTATTGCAACTATTTGTGCTTCTTCTTCAGTTACAGAAGGACAGGACTTTGTTCCAGTAACTGTTGAATACAATGAAAAATTTTACGCAGCAGGAAAAATCCCTGGTGGTTTTGTAAAACGTGAATCTCGTCCAAAGGACAAAGAAATTCTCGTAAGCCGTCTTATTGACCGCCCAATGCGTCCACTTTTTGAACCTTCATTCGGACACGAACTTCAGATTGTTCCAACTTGTGTTTCAGCTGACGGTGTTCACACACAGGATATTCTGGCTGTTCTTGCCGCTTCTGCAGCAACTTGTATTTCGGATATTCCATTCCACGGACCAATTGCAGCTTGTCGTGTTGGTTACAAGAACGGAAAATACATCATCAACCCAACTTTCAAAGAAATCGAAGAAGGGGACCTGGAAATTGTAGTTGCCGGTACAAAAGACGGTTTCACAATGGTTGAAGGTGGTGCAAAAGAAGTTTCTGAAGAAGTAATGCTGGGCGCTCTTGCTGAAGCTGAAAAATTCATCAAAGACATGTGTGCACTTCAGGAAGAACTGGTTAAGAAAGCCGGAAAAGAAAAACTTCCGCTGAACCCCCTTGATGTAACTCTTGAAAACGCAGAAGCAATCGAAGCTGAAGCAACACCACTTCTTAAAGTTGCATGCTTTAAAGATTCAAAAATCAGCCGCGGTATTGCTATTCACGATGCAATTGCTCAAGTAAAAGCTAACCACGCTGAACAGCTTGCTGATGAAATGCAGGCAAAGCTTTTCGCAGCTCTTATGGACGACATCCAGTACAAACTCCTTCGCAAGTCTATTCTTGATGACGGTGTTCGTGTAGACGGCCGTAAAGTTGACGAAATCCGTCCAATCACATGTGAAATCAACGTTCTGCCAACTCCACACGGAAGTGCACTTTTCACACGTGGTGAAACACAGTCCCTTGCAGTTTGTACTCTTGGAACAGCCATGGACGAACAGACATACGATGATATCGACGGAGACAGAAGCGAAAACTTCATCCTCCACTATAACTTCCCGCCATACTCAGTTGGTGAAACAGGTCGTCTTACAACTGGCCGCCGCGAAATCGGTCACGGAAACCTTGCTCGCCGCTCACTTGAAGCTATGGTTCCAAGCCGCGAAGAATTCCCATACACAATCCGCGTAGTTTCTGAAATCATGGAATCTAACGGTTCTTCTTCACAGGCTTCTACTTGTGGTGGTACACTCTGTATGCTTGCTGCCGGTGTTCCAATGAAGAAAATGGTTGCCGGTATTGCTATGGGTCTTATTACAGAACCAGAAGGAGACAATCCATACGGACGTTACAAGATCCTTTCTGATATCCTTGGTGAAGAAGATCACCTTGGTGACATGGACTTCAAAGTAGCAGGTACAAAAGACGGTATTACTGGTTTCCAGATGGATATCAAGATTGCCGGTGTTACAACTGAAATCATGAAGAAAGCTATGGAACAGGCCCGCGCTGGTCGTATGCACATCCTTTCAATTATGGAAAAATGTATCGACAAACCAGCTCCACTGGCTAAGAACGCTCCACAGATTCTTACAATGAAAATCCCGGTAGACAAGATTGGTGCACTTATTGGACCTGGCGGAAAGAACGTTAAAGCTCTCTGCTCACAGTACAACGTTACAATCAACACTGATGATGACGGAACTGTTACAATCTATTCTAAAAACGGACTTGATGCAGAAGCTGCTAAAAAGGCTGTTAAGGGAATTACAGAAGATCCAGAAGTTGGAACAATCTACCAGGGAACAGTTAAACGTATCATGGACTTTGGTGCATTCATTGAAATCCTTCCTGGAAAAGAAGGTCTCTGTCACATTTCTAAGCTTTCAAAAACACGCGTAAACAAAGTTTCAGACGTTTTGACAGAAGGACAGGTTATTCCTGTAAAACTTCTTGAAGTTGACAAACAGGGAAGACTGAATCTTTCTTATATCGATGCAATTGAAGGGTAGAATTGAAAATTGACAATGGATAATTGACAATTGTCTTTTTGTGAAAGCTATCGTTTTGCAGTGTATTTTATTCACTGCAGGATGATAGCTATTTTTTTTGAATTGTGAATTGTGCATTAAATCTGATATAATAAAAGAATGCAGATTGATATTAAGACTAAATGTGAAGAGGGTGTGACTCTTCCTGTATATAAAACAAAAGGTGCCGCTGGTGCCGATGTATGTGCTTATTTGAAGGAACCGGTAATCATAAAAAAAGGCATGTCGGCTATGATTCCTACAGGACTATTTTTTGAAATTCCTGAAGGCTATGAAATTCAGGTGCGCCCAAGAAGCGGTCTTGCGGCTAAAAACGGAGTTACTGTTTTGAATACTCCGGGTACAATTGACAGCGATTATCGTGGAGAACTGAAAATCATTCTTATTAATCTTGGAACAGAAGATTTTACAGTAAATAACGGGGATCGTATTGCTCAGATTATTGTTGCACCTGTTATACAGGGGAATTTTATTCCTTCAGTTGAACTGAATGAGACTGAAAGAGGAAGCGGAGGCTTCGGTCATACCGGAATCTAAATATGCGCGGACGACATGTTCTTATAAAATATATCCTTAAAGAACTTTTCCTCTATTTTACAATTGCCTTTGTATTTTTCTTTATGGTTTTCTTTGTAAATCAGATTCTTCTGATTGCGGAAAGCCTTCTTAAAAGCAAAGTTCCCTTAAAGGATGTTATGCGTCTTCTTGTATGTTATTTTCCGTCCATTATTGCACAGTCAGCCCCTTATGCAACTTTTGTTGGTTTTCTTATGTGTCTTGGACGAATGATGACTGATAATGAAATTCTTGTTTTCCGTGCTTCAGGATTTGCATATCGTTATCTTGCTATCCCGGTTGTTGTTCTGGGACTTGTAATTTCAATCGTTTCTTTTATTGTAAATGATTATTTTCTGCCTCTTGGCTCTATAAACGCAACAAGAATTTCAAAAGAGATTTTCAGTGCAACTCCTTCTGTAGAACTGGAATCAAATTCCATTAAAAATATGAACGGTTCAAAAATAGCCATAGGTGAAGTAAAAGACCGTGATATTTCTGATATTGTTTTCTTCCAGCGGGATTCAAGTGGAAACGACAGGCTGATTATTGCTCAAGATTCTGAAGTACTGGATGAAAAAGTTGATGGCCTTATGATGCAGATTCAGATGGAAAATCCTGTAATCGTGTCATTTAAAAGTCATACCAATGGTGATTACGAAGTCCTGGACTCTGATGCGGTCCGCTTCAATGTTTTTGATACATCGGTCAAATCTTCATCCCAAACCTCATTAAATCCGGATCAAATGACTTCGCTGGATCTTGGCCGTGAAATCAAAAAACTGAAAACTGAAGGGCGGACTGAAAAAAGAATCATGAACGCTTATAAAATGATTTATAATCGTAAGTTTTCTATTCCTTTTGCCTCAGTCTTTTTTGCAGTCCTTTCTATTTCGCTTGCCCTTATGTTTGGTAAGCATAATGGTCAGACAATCGGTCTGATTCTAGGCCTTATTATTTGTGTTTTGAACTGGGCCATGCTTATTATGGGACAGTTGTTTTCTACCCGAAACGGTTTTGATGGCTTCTGGGCTATGTGGATTCCGAATATCCTCCTTGGTGGAGTTGGTATCATTCTTTATCTTTCAATTTTGAAAAAGTAGGGAACTATGAAACTTGTTTTATATATTATGAAAAAGTTTATTCCAGTTTTTCTTGGTGCTCTGTGCTTTTTCGGTATTATTTTAAACGTAGTTGATCTTCTTATGAATCTCTGGAAATATATTTCTCTTCAGGTTCCTATGGGAACTGTCTTTGAAATTATGAAATTATATGTTCCTAAAACAATCTGGTATTCAATTCCGCTGGCAATTCTTTTTGCCTCTTCTTACTGCTTAAGTGAACTTTATGCAAATAATGAACTGCTTGCACTTTTTGCATCAGGAGTTTCTCTTTTACGTTTTACTCTTCCAATGCTTATTTTTTCAGTTTTTATGACATTTGCATTATTTCAGTTTGAAGACAAAATAGTTGTAAATACTTATTATAGAAAAACTGAACTTCAGAATGAGGTTCTGGATCAGAAGGACTCAGCAAATAACTCAAATGTTGGGGTTATTTCTGAAGCTGGAAAACTTCTTTACTTTGTTCGTGACTATAATGAAAATCAAAAGCGTATCTATAATGTATACGTGATTTTCCGTGATGAAGATAAAAATCTTGAAGCAATTATTTATTCTTCAAGTGGAAAATGGGATGAAGAAAAACAAGTCTGGAATTTAAAAAATCCTGTTCAGTACAAAATCGAAAATGGCGACCTGAGTGTTGTTTCTGTTTCAAAAGATTATCTTAGCAGAATTAATGAACCTTGCAGTACATTCCGTCGCGATTCTGTCAGTATTGAAAATGTTGATGTAGCTAACGCAAAGCTTTATATTGATCATTTAAGAAGGGCCGGTCTTCCGTACAATGAAGAACTTTCTCAGTATTATAAGAAGTTTTCTTTCCCTTTCATTGTTTTTATTGTTGTGTTCCTTTCCATTGGACTAACGGGAAAAACAAAAAAGAATGTTCTTCTTATGAGTCTTGCTTTCTCAATCAGTGCTGCTGTTCTTTTTTATGTTACACAGATGGTGACAATGCTTATGGCTCAATATGGCTATATTTCTGCTCTTGCAGGAGCCTGGTCGCCTGTTATTATGTTTATTATTATCAGTATAGTTCTGCTTTTCTTTGCACGAACATAATATAAGGATTTTATATGGATAGTGTTTTTAGAATTCTTCATCAGGATATGAACTCAAGAGCCAGAACGGGTGTTCTTAATCTTCCACATGGTACGGTTCAGACTCCTGTATTTATGCCTGTTGGAACAAATGCAACTGTTAAGGCTTTGACAAAAGATGACCTTAATGAAATTGGTTTTGAAATTATCCTTGCAAATACCTACCATCTTTATTTACGTCCTGGAGCTCCACTTATTGAAGAGATGGGGGGACTTCATGGTTTTTCAAAATGGGATAAAAACTTTTTGACTGACTCAGGAGGCTTCCAGGTTTTCAGTCTTTCAAAACTCAGAAAGATTACAGATGAAGGAGTTCGTTTTCAGAGTAATATTGACGGAAGCTATCATATGTTTACTCCTGAAAGTGTTGTACAGACTCAAACTATGTTTAATTCTGATATTCAGATGCAGCTTGACGTCTGTTCCGGATGGGGCGTAGATAGAAAAGAAGCTGTGAAAAGTTTAAAACAGACTTCTGACTGGCTTATCCGTGCAAAAAAAGAATGGGAAAAACAGCAGGAAGAAAAGGGATATAAAGGCCTTTTATTTCCTATTGTTCAGGGAAACTTTTTCGAAGACCTCCGAAAAGAATCTGCTGAGTTTGTGGCATCTCTTGATATGCCGGGAATCGCAATTGGTGGGCTTTCTGTTGGGGAACCTCCAGAGGAATTCATGCATTTTATGGATTATACCTGCCAGAATCTTCCATACGAAAAACCAAAGTATGTTATGGGAATAGGAACTCCTGAATATATTCTTAATGCTGTTTCCTGCGGGGTAGATATGTTTGACTGTGTTCTTCCGACTCGTAACGCCCGTAACGGTGCTTATTTCACACATGACGGACAGCTCAGCATCAAACAGGAACGTTTCATTCATGATGCAGGTCCTGTAGATAAAGAATGTAATTGTAAAGTGTGCCGCACTTACTCTAGAAGTTATCTACGTCATATTTTCAAAGAACAGGAAATATTGAGTTCAATGCTCAGTTCTTATCACAATCTTTATTTTCTGCATAATATGATTCATGAAATTCGAGATGCAATTACAAACAATCGTTTTGAGGAGTACAGAAAGAATTTCCTTCAACGTTATAATGCAGGGAATATTCAGTAAGTGATTTTTCCGCCTAAAGTAAGGGAGATACCAAGTGTGTCTCCCTTATTTTTTTTGTGAGACAGGGATGCTTCAGCCTCTGCAAAAACTGAATAATAGTTTAAAAAGTTTATTTCGCAAAGATGTGAGAAGGCATAATTCTGGAAAGGAATAGAATCTGTATTTCCAAATTCTGAGTTGAAAATTTCTTTTCTTGAGATTTTGTTATGAGTCAATTTATCTTTATTGAATAACCTGATTAAATCATTAAGTGGACTTTTAGTTCCAGAACTTGTATAAACGGCAGATTGTCTGGAACTCCAGTCTGAATTGGTTTGAATATAACAGTCAAAGGCGGTCTTTAATGAGTTTCCGCTTTTGATAAAGAAAAGAATTTGAAGATTTGAAGAAATTGCATATATGGTGTTTTCTGGTTCTCCAGAAGGAATTTTAGCTGTAATTTCAAAAGAGGATGAAAGTTCATCTGTTGAACACCATGAAAAATATTTTCTGGAACTTTCTTTTCCAAAAAGATTAAAGG
>JAHBAD010000118.1 GCA_018385395.1 Treponema sp. | reverse complement strand
GTTATACCCATGGTGAAATAATCCGCATCAGAGATCATTTATATCATATGAATGCCACCATGGTTTATGCACTTATTCGAGAAGGTGATGCATATGATCTGGATTATTCAGTTGAAGAATTTCTTGACAGTGTAGAAGAAGAAAACGCAGTTGCTCCGAAACTTATAAATTACGTAGGGGTAGTTTCTAGCGAACTTGAAGGGCAGTTTAATAGAACTATGCTGGGTCTTGCAGACACTTTTACTTCTATGTTCCTTATCAATATGGATAAAGAAACAATTCTTCAGATTGATAAAGGTGTGCAGACTGCAAAGTATCTTTCTCAAAAAAATGGTTTTTCAGAAAAAATGAATCACTTCCTGAGATGTTCTGTTACTCCTGACACAATAGATAAAGCTCTTGAATTTTGTGATTTTAATACTCTTGTTCCCAGAATGAAAAATCTGAATGTCATGGACTGTGAAATAAAGGGAAAAACAAACGGATGGACCCGTATGCAGTTAATCGTAATCAATCGTGATGAAAATGGAAATCCGGTAGAATTTGTTTTTACAACTCAAGGGATTGATGCTCAGAAACGGGAGCAAATGGAACAGCAGAGAATCATTCAGTCTCTTGCTGATACCTATTACACACTGCATGTAATTGATCTGAAGAATGATACCTTCAGTGAAGTTTCAGCGTTGAATATTATTCATATTCTTTATGAACGGGAAAAGGAAAAATCAAATCAGGAAATTCTCTGGAATGTAATGAAAGATGTCTGTGCACCGGAATACTTTTATGGTGTTAAGGAATTTACAAGGCTTTCTACTTTGAATAAAAGACTTGCAAATCATAAAATGGTTTCGTTTGATTTTCTTGGAACAGTTGACGGCTGGGCAAGGGCAAGTTTTATTAATTATGAACATGGCCCGGATGGAAAACTCTCAAAAGTTCTTTTTGTTACTCAGATTATTGATGAAGAAAAAAGACGTGAAGAAAAACTTATACGTTCAGTAAAGACTGACGGACTTACTGAACTGTTGAATAGACGTGCCTTTGAAGATGATTTGAATGAAATAAGGAACAAACCGTTAAAGCGTAATTTTGCTGTTATTTCAATAGATTTGAACGGACTTAAAGAAACCAATGATGATAACGGACATGAAGCGGGTGATGAACTGATTAAGGCTGCAGCCAATATTTTGAAAATAAATTTTGGTGTTTACGGAAAAGTGTATCGTACTGGTGGTGATGAATTTATTGCTATTGTATACGCCGGAAAAGAAGACTTGAAGCAAATGCTGAAAAGAATCGAAGTACAGGTAAAAGAATGGAAAGGCAATTTTGTTTCTTTTATGTCACTTTCTGTAGGATGGGTTACAGCGTCAGAAATGCCTGGGGCTTCGGTTTCTCACCTTCTGAAAGTTGCAGATGAACGTATGTATGAGAATAAGGAAGAATATTACAGACAGCGTCCGGGCGGGGACAGAAGGGCTCAGCGCGGTGCCTATGACGTCATATTTCAGTCATATCTGAAGGTTCTTCGTGTTAATCTTTCCGATGATACTTATTCTATTATCAAAACAAATGAATCGGAAATAAACAAAGAAAAAGGCTTTGATAAACATAGTATTTCAGAATGGCTTCAAAATTTTGCAAAAACTGGCCAGATTCATAAAGATGATATGGAAATGTATCTTCTTAAAACCAGTCTTGATAATTTGCGGGAGCATTTCTTAAAATCGAAAGAAACTTTTGTTCTGAAGTATCGTCGTAAAGTAGGAAACGAATATAAAGATGTATTAATGGAAATTTTGGCAGGTAAGGATTTTTCTGAAGAAAAAATGGATGTTTTCCTGTATGTAAAAAACATAAGTGTTTAACCTTGGGAAAATGTATTTCGGATTATGACTGGAACAAGAAACAGTGACCTTACAATTCGTTACTTGGAAAGTGAAGATGGCGTAGTTCATACAGCCCTTGCAAGTGCAGGCGGGCAGGAACACGAATGGCGTCAGCATACAAATGAAGAAGCCTGGAAATTTATAAGCCGGTTCAGAAGATAAAGAAACTGTTATAGAACGACCTGGAGTTTTTTTCCAAGTGTCATGCTGTCCGGCGTGACACTGCATTCATAACAGAGAATTTCAACACCTGAAGCTTTAGCAAGTTTCAGTGTTTCTGAAAATTTTGGATCAGTTAATTTATTCGGTGTAAAATATTTCATGCCTGACATTTGAACAAGAAGAAGAACTCCAGCCCAGTAGTCCTTTTGTTTTGCATCTATCAGCTCTGTAAGATGTTTTGTTCCGCGTTCTGTAGGTGCATCTGGAAACATGCAGACACCATCTTTTTCAAGAGTAACGCCTTTTACTTCAAGGAATCCTTTTACAGATTTTGTTTCGAAGCTGAAATCGAAACGGCTGTTTTTATATGTTGTTTCAGGACGGAATGAGTTCCCTGTTTTTGAAGCCCATTTGTAAAACTCTTCTTTTATAAGTGCGTTTGGAGCCTGGCT
The DNA here is from genome assembly GCA_018385395.1 of Treponema sp. Lineage (GTDB taxonomy): Bacteria > Spirochaetota > Spirochaetia > Treponematales > Treponemataceae > Treponema_D. The sequence continues at coordinate 1,014 of JAHBAD010000118.1, read as the reverse complement.
GTCCATATTTATTAAAAGGGGATGATTATTTTGCTTACAGATTTTTTCTACGGCGACAAGTGAAAATCTCAGTTTCCTTGTTCCCATATGGTCTTCAAAATCTTCCAGGTAAACAGTTGCATCTGGTACAAGCAGTTCCCTGCAGCGGCCAGTGTTTTTTACATGGACGGTTTCTTCTTTTCCGTTAATCAGGACTTTTGCAATGAAACGGTTGGGACGTTCTATGAATGTGCCTTTTGTTATTTTTTGATAATTCATAACGCGGAAACATTTTATTTGATTTCTTCAGCGTATTCTACAACTTCCAGCAGATCTTCTGGTTCCTGACGCATTTTTTAATTTTTTTCTTCTTTAAAGATTGATTTTTCTTTTGCAAAAAAAAGCGCATACAGAAAAATACTGCATGCGCTTTTTTAGGAATTGACTATCGAATTATTCAACAATTGCGATAATGTCGTTCATTTTAAGAATCAGGTGATCTTCACCGTCAATCTTAAGCTGTGTTCCTGAGTATTTGTCGTACATGATTCTGTCGCCGACTTTTACAGACATTTTTACGTCTGCAGTTCCTTCGCCAACAGCAATAACTTTTGCAGTCATTGTCTTTTCCTGAGCTGCATCAGGGATAATAAGTCCTGATGCTGTTTTTGTTTCTGCTTTGTCATTTTTTACCAGAACTCTGTCTGCTAATGGTGTGATTTTCATATGTTTCTCCCATAAATAGCCGCAGATTGCGTGCAATTTATAATTTATTTGTTGTTATTTTGTGTAAAATTTAATAAAAAAGCCTGTTTTCGGCAAGTAAAATCGTCAAAAAGACACAGAAAAAACGATACAGATAAAAACTGTATCAAAAAGATACAGTTTGGGGATAAGTTTATGAATTTGGGCCGTAAAGTAACAGGAATTCCGGGGGCTTGGGGGGGAAATGCCCCCCAGGCGAGGGGGGTGGCGGAAGACTGACGGCTGGTACAGACGGCTGGCTGGAGACAGGGGGAGACTTCCCCCTATAAA